>NZ_JBALNX010000019.1:0-15509 GCF_036962035.1 Bacillus sp. JJ1773 | reverse complement strand
TATTCGTGAATTCTCACTGGAACGGGAACCAGATGCTGTGACTGATGACCGTATGTTCCTTTTTGAGCTAGTCACAGGCGCTAGTTAGAGATTCTGATTACTGCTATTCGTGATTTCTCACTGGAACGGGAACCGAATGCTGTGACTGATGACCGCATGTTCTTTTTTGAACTTGTCACAGGCACCAGATAGTGATTCTGATTACCGTTATTCGTGATTTCTCACTCGAGCGGGAACCAGATGCTGTGATTGATGACCACTTGTTCCTAATAAAATTTAAATGGCAGCTGCCCATCTTCTCATTTATATTTCTTCACGATTTCCTGCAGCTTTAAAGCCAATCCAAGACTTCCTTCGATCTTTAGGCCGCCCGTCATAAAGGCAACTGCCGTGTTTAAATCATCCTTTAAAAGCTTTGAAAAATTTTTATCGCTCATACTCAATGTCACCCCAGGCTCCTGAAGGGCGCCATCAACGACATCTACCTTCCCACCCATTAAAATAATCTGTACAGTTCCGCTTTCATTAAGATTAACTTGAAAAACCCGGTCCTTCTCATTTTCGATATGTACTGGATTTGCATTCATTTTTTCTGCTAGTTGAAATAGCTCTGTTTTAACTGACAAACGGTTTTCACCTCTTATTGTTAACTTTTCTTATATAATTCTATCTAACTTGCTTATTTCCTTTCACAGAATGAAGAATCATTCATTTTATTTACAAAGCCGCTTAAAACAAACAACGCCCCTGTTATAGTGGCGCTGCATGTTTCATATTAGTTTTTCTTTCCTTTTTCATTTATTCCAATCGCTGCGCCGTTCCTGCTGGAATCAGCAACACCTTTGAACGTACCATTTTTATGATCAATATAGATGCTTTGGACATTTCCGATCGTTACAGGCTCAGAACCAAATTTATGTCCCATACTATTTAAGCGATTTAGGATATCTGCAGAAATCCCAGATTCATAACGATATGAATTCAGGTTATTTGTGTAAATTCTTGGCTCTTCCACTGCTGCCTTTAGCTCCATACCATAATCAATGGCGTGAAGAATTGTTTGAAGCACAGAGGTAATAATGGTCGGACCACCTGGAGAACCAACTGTTAGCACTGGCTTTCCATCTTTAAATACTATCGTAGGAGTCATGCTGCTTAATGGCCGCTTATTAGGCTGTACTTCATTGGCACCGCCAGGAATGGCATCAAAGTCTGTTAATTCATTATTTAAAAGTATCCCATAGCCTGGAACCATAATCCCAGTTCCAAACAGCTGCTCAATTGTCGTAGTATAGGAGACAACATTCCCCCATTTATCTGTTACGGAGAAATGAGTCGTCTCTCCGTATTTATGATCATTTGGCTGCATTTTCAGCTTATAATTTGCTGCAGTTGTCTCGTATTTCCATGGGTTTCCTGCTACTGGATTTTGATTTACCTGATTAAGGCTAATAAGCTTCTGACGCTCTTTAATATATTCCGGATGCAAGAGCCCTTTTAATGGTACATTTACGAATTCAGGATCTCCAGCGTATGCAGCTCGATCAGCATAAGCGAGATGCATCGTTTCCGCAAGCAAGTGGTATTTCTGCCATGACTTCACATCATATTGGGAAAGTTTAAAGCCATCCAAAATTTTTAACATTTGCAGCAGGAACACTCCACCTGAGCTTGGCGGAGGCATACTCGCAATTTGATACCCTTGATAGTCTCCCCATATTGGTTTGTCGATGGTTACCTTGTATTTATTTAAATCTTCTGATGTCATAGAGCCGCCAAAATCTTGTACTGTTTTAGCTATTGCCTGAGCAACAGGACCTTTATAATAACCATCTGCGCCCTTTGAACGAATTAGCTTAAAGGTTTGGGCTAAATCCTTTTGAACAAGGATTTCTCCTTCACTCAATGGTTTTCCATTTGGAAGGAATACACCTTTTGCAGCTGTTTTTGCGAGCATTTCCTTATTATCCTGAATGGCATCAGCTAAAACGGAATCAATTGGGAAGCCTTTATCCGCTAGGTTAATTGCAGGGTTAATAAGCTGCGGCAATGGGCGAGTTCCCCATATCTCCAATGCTTTTTCTAATCCTTTCAAAGTTCCTGGAACCCCAACAGCTGTACCTCCAGTAGAACGTTCAGCAAAGGGGATAGGGTTGCCGTTTTTATCTAGGAACATATTAGGCGTTGCACCTTGTGGAGCTCTTTCCCTGCTATTAATAATCGTTGTTTCATTCGTTTTGCCATCGTACACCATCATGAAACCACCGCCGCCAATCCCCGACATCATGGGCTCAACAACATTTAAAGCAAATTGGATGGCCACAGCAGCATCAATGGCATTTCCCCCTTTTTTTAGGATCTCTGCACCAATTTCTGATGCTAAAGGATGAGCAGTAGTCACCATTCCATCCTTCCCTGACGCTACCTGACTATATGTACCATAGTCGGCCTTTTTTGCCTTCGCCTGAACATTAAAAGGCAGTGTTCCAATGATTAATAGAACACTGAATAAAAAGACGAAACCTGTTTTCAAAATTCTCCCCATCATTTCTCCCCCTCATAGACTTGTTCATATCTACTTTATGGAGAAAAGGCAGTAATATGAAGAAATACATGACCCTATTAAATTTTTGAATATATATTCCTATATGAAGGAGTAAGAAAGACTTAGTTAAAAAAATAACGTGAATTTCAATGTTTCCTATTAAATTAAAAGTTGGAAATATATTGTTTTTCTACCATTTCAAAATGGGAGGTTTTTACCTCTCTATTCTTCCAATTTCTTAACCAATCAATCACTTTATCTTTTAATTCGTTTTCTACAGGTTATTTAATGGATTTCTTATTATATTCATAATCTTGCTCATACTGTATTCAACATCGGTTTTACGGAGCATATGAGTCATGTCTTGAATAATATGTGTTTCGCATTCTCCTTGAACGAGTGCTTTAATTTTTTCTAAATCGCCTACCTTCACATTGACATCCTTTGATCCGGTGATGGCAAGGACAGGACAGGTTACCTTTTGTAACGGTTCGGATACATCAAATTGTACTGTCTCACGATTCCATTTAGCGTTCACTTTTTTTCCTTTATACTTTATGACCGGTTCATCCGAGGCTTGAAGGACTTTTACTAAGTCATCATTCATTTTATTAATTTTCTCATCTACTTTTAGTAATCTAGTTAGCCAACCTTGAAATCCTTTTAAAGATCGAATATCATTCATGATTTCCTGCCTCTGCCATGCCATCGTTTCTGCCAAAGGTTCAGCTGTGCCGGCAAGCAGGATCATTCCGTCTGCTGGTACCCTTTCATTCACAAATGGTGCGATTATAGTCCCTTCACTATGACCGAGTAAAATCACTTTATCTGCGTCAATTTTTGGATGACCTTTAGCAAATTCCATCACAGCCTGTGCGTCATCAATTAAATCGTACACGCCTGTTTCATAATAGTCACCTTTACTCGCGCCAACTCCTCTTTTATCATAACGAATACTTGCAAACCCTTAATTCTTTAAAAATATTCATAGGCATTCCTTCAGCATTCGAATCGCGATCAATGGGGCCGCTTCCGTGTACCATAACAATTAAAGGGTATTTTTCAAGATTTCCTTCGGGAATGGTTAATGTCGCTGCTAACGTATACTGTCCTTTAATCATTACTTCAAACTCTTTACTCATCATTTTCATCCGCCCTTTTTTATTAATTTCGTATTTACCTTTTATTAAGACGTCTAAGGAAAAAAATCGTTCAAATATTTTTTCCACCAAACAAACTTTACATTGATAATATGGTGAAAGTAATCAAAATAATGAGCAGCAAAAACGTGCATACTTATATATAAAACAAATTGTATTAACATTTTAAAAAGATAAACTTAAAACAGTATCAAAATTTTGTTGTTATGATTAATCTTGTATATATCAGTTCAGATTTATAGGAGGACAATATGGAAGCGTCAAAAAAATGTAAAGATTCATATGTAGTCAAAACTAGTATCGTTTTGCCGCCTGATACAAATGCTTACGGGACGTTATTTGGGGGAAAATTAATGGCTTACATAGACGATGCAGCCGCGATTTCAGGTATGCGGCATGCAAGGAGAAATGTTGTAACAGCCTCAACGGATTCGGTTGATTTCCTCCATCCCATTCATCAAGGTGATGCAGTTTGCTTAGAAGCCTTTGTAACATATACTGGAAGATCCTCTATGGAAGTATTTGTAAAAGTTATAGCGGAAGATTTATTAACAGGGGAAAGCAATGTTTGTGCCATGTCTTTCTTAACCATGGTGGCGGTTGATAAAAACGGAAAGCCTACACCGGTTCCTGCAGTCATCCCCGAATCAGATGAGGAAAAAAGCTTATTTGAATCAGCAAAAGAACGTGCAGAAATTCGAAAGAAGCGAAAACAAGATAGTGTGGAGAGGGTAAAATCATACAAGATTGACCTTCCCTAAAGAATTTTTTTAGAGCAGCCATGTTCAACTAGGCTGCTCTTGCTTTTTCATCTAAATCTGACTGGAGATAGCAGTACACTAACACCAATTTTCTTGCAAATGGTCAGGTAATGCATAAGAAATAACAGAACAGCCCCTGCATTCATCCCAATGATTATGCCATCCATCTGGAAGCTGTGCATGGAACCGAGTACGTACATCACTGAAAAGGATACAATCGTTGACCAAACAAAATGGTAAAAAGCCTCTTTCATAAGTCCCAAGCCTATTAGGAAAGCCTGCATGGGGATGATGAAATAATGCAGCAGGAAAAACGGCCATAGCATTTGTAAATAAATAGCAGCATCAGAGGAATGGAAAAAGTTTAGTGTAATCGGTTCAGCGAAAAAGTAGAAGAAAATTACAGCTGGGATCCCGTAAAGAAATGTGATTATACATACTTGTTGCAGAAGACTTTGGAGCTTGTCAGTATTTTTTTCAGCATAAGCTTCAGAAACGGTTGGAATGAGCATTATGAGGAAGGAATGGGCAATAAATGCCGGAAAAAAACCTACCGTCATCGCGATTCCAGCCAGCATACCAAAATGCTCAGTTGCTACAATCCCGCTCACTCCGGCTTGTAGTAAAGCTGCCTTAATGAGGAAGGGCTCTACCGCATGTGTCAAGGCATGGAATACTCTCAATGCGGTTGTCGGAATGGAAACTGCCATCAAGCTTCTCCATACTGTCCCCCCGCTCATTCTTTCAATTGGCTCCCTTTTCACGTGCTGAAATTGCAGGATAAACATATGAAGCAAGTAAAAGAAAACAACAATCTCGCTCCCTATAAAAGTACAAAAGGCAATTAAAACAGCCGTTTCTGTATCAAATTGAAATATTTGATATAGGAAGACGAGTAATATCAGCTGTATAAGCTTTCTCATAAAATTATAAGTGGCAATTTTACCCATTTGCTGCTTTCCCATAAAAAACCCTCTTGTAATGGAAGAGAAAGAAACAATCGGGATAAAGGCGATGACAGCCCATCTAAGATAAGGATGATACTGATCAAAAACAGAGACAAACGGGATAATGATAATAGCCAACGGTAATAAAATAGCTGTGAAGATAACGGTTAATTTAATGACATGGTTGAGCATGCTATAATGGTATTTCTTGTCTTTTTCGGCAATAAACTTCGAAATGGAGATGGGAAGTTCAAAGCTCGCCAGCAAGACAATCAAGAAAATCGTTGGAAGAATGGACATATACATGCCGAGTCCTCTCTCCCCAAGTTCACGTGCCAATACCATATTCACTAGAAATTCGATGCATTCTCCCGCAAATGCGGCAACAGCTAACAATAATGTTCCTTTAAAAAATTTATTCATTATGCCTCTCCTTATACATCCGCCAAGTATCACTGGCTGTATTGCCAGAATCGTATTGTATAAGATATGAGACAAGTCTTTGGAATATTATTTATGTTGTTTGTAAAGGTGAATTGTTTTTTTGAGAATCGATTTTGAGTGGAATGTTTTTTAGTGAAGATGCGGGGAAAAACTTACATTGAGGTTACCTATGTTTGCGTTTTTAACTAAAGAACGGAAAAACACTTACATTGAATGCAAAAAGAAGAAGGCCAGCAAAATCTCCTGCCTTCTTCTCTCATCCATCCTTATTTCTCAAGCATCAATTTTAAAATAAGCTCATCTGTTTGACGGGTACCTTCATTTCCTAGCTTGCAAAAGCTTTCGATGCTTTTCTCAACGTCATCGTGGATAAAGCCGTCAGTAGATTGAATTTCTTGGTGATTGAGGGCTAATAATGCTGATTGGACAGCTACATTTGAGCAGGTAGATACCTTCATTGCACACCCCGCCTTTGCCCCATCGCATATCATCCCAGATACATTTCCGATTGTATTTTGTACCGCTGCTTTTATTTGCTGAAGATTGCCATCCAGCAGGTAAACAATAGCCGAGCTTGCACCCATTCCCGCAGCTGTTACACCGCATAAGGCAGACAGACGGCCAAATTTTGACTTGATATGGATCGTGATCAGGTGACTTAAAGCAACAGCCCGAATCATTTTATCCTCCGACACGTGCAGTTTTTCGGCTACGGCCACGACAGGAAGAGTAACAGCAATCCCTTGGTTCCCGCTGCCCGTATTGGCCATAACCGGAAGTGTCGAACCTGCCATGCGTGCATCTGAGCCAGCAGCGGCAAGTGACATCGCGGCAGTTGCTAAATCATCGGATAGGAACCCTTTTTTCACATTCTCTTTAATGGTTTTTCCGACATTTAAACCGTAATCTCCAGATAAACCTTCCATCCCGATAACCCGGTTTAATTCTATACTCCGTTTTACTAATGATAAATCCTTTACATCAGCCTGGAGTACCCAATGATAAATTTCATCAATGGTTAAACTTTCTAACTCCTCCTCTTCGGTTTGAATGCCAATATTCTCGCAGCCGCCAAGGAACACAGGCTTGCCATCCACTTCAATCAACGTAATATTGCTATGATTATCCGAAATCACTACTTTTGAAATTTGTTTTTCTGTTTGAACCGTTACTTCAATATAAAGTCTTTTTGGTGTTTCAGCCTGCCCTGCTTTCACTTTACCCTCTTCAATCAGCTGCAAAGCCAAGAGCTCATCTTCCTTTGTTAATCCATCTAACAATTCCAATTCTTTCTCATGGTTTCCTGCAACCGCTCCGAGTGCTGCTGAGAAGTCCAGCCCTTTTCCAGACATCCCAGGTATTCCAACAGACTTTGCATTTTTGATAATATTCCCGCTTGCCTTTACGCAAATTTCTTGGATCGTTCCTTCAACATAGCTTTTCGCTGTTGCTGCAGCCAAGGCAATAGCAACTGGTTCTGTACATCCTAGTGCTACAACAAGTTCCTTTTCTAAAATTGCTAATATTTTATGCTTGTCCATTTTTTCGCCACCTGTCTAAAATCTTAATTAAATTTTAACATAACATTTGTTTTTATGTTTCACACGTTATTAACATTATCTGGAAAATACAGTTGTGTACCAATTGCACTCAAACTTCTTAATTTTAGGAAAATAATAGTAATAGGATGATTAAATTCACTTTTAATGAGGGACATTGTATTGAGCCTGTTACATTTAACCATTGACCTAGTTGTTGGTTTCATTCTTTTGTTTATCATCGTCAAAAATTGTCGGTAGAAAGATTATTAAACAAATTTCTCCTTTTACATTTATTACTTCGATTATTTTAAGCGAAATGCTTGGAAATGCTATGTATGAGGAGAACTTGAAGACATTGCTTTTAAGGAGGACTGGTTAAAAATGCAGCTATCCTCTCAAGGCGTAACTGATTATAAAAATATTTTTCTAGCTGAATGGCTTGAAGGTGACGGACTTTTCATACAATCCATGATTCCGCCAAACCTGTCCACCCAACAAGCTCGATAATAAAAACTGTCCTTTTTAGATGCCTAGTACTCTTAGAGTCGAAACCACAACAATAAAAAAAGACCTTCTCGAAAAATAAACTTTGAGTTGGTCTTTTCATAGTTATTCTGTAAGTGAATGCTTAAAGGCATAGATTACAGCCTGAGTCCGGTCCTGAACGTGGAGCTTGCTGAGAATGTTGCTGACGTGAGTTTTGACTGTTTTTAAGGCGATAAACAGTTCATCAGCGATTTCCTGATTGGTCTTTCCTTCCGTCATAAGCAAAAGAATTTCCATTTCTCTACTGGTCAATTCTTCATGAGGAAGCTGTTGGTTCCTCTGCCTCATTTTCACCATCATTTTTCCCGTTACTTCCGGTTCTAAGACAGATTGCCCCTGATAAGTGGATCTGACTGCTTCAGCAATTTCGCTCGCTTTTGAAGTTTTCAGCATATAGCTTGTTGCCCCCGCTTCCAGAGCAGGATAAACCTTCTCATCATCCAAGAAGCTTGTCACAATAATAATTTTCGCGTCTGGCCATTGTTCAATAATATTTCTTGTTGCTTCAATTCCGTCCATTTCCTTCATGACCAAATCCATTAATATAATATCCGGACGTAAATCTAATGCCATATCAATGGCTGTTCTTCCATTGTCAGCCTCACCAACCACTTCAATATCGGGCTGTGCAGACAAATATGAGGAAACTCCAATTCTCACCATTTCATGATCATCAACAAATAAAACTCTAATCATTGGCCTCACCCTCTTGCTTCATAATAGGAATTTTCACTTCAAGTCGTGTACCGCTATTTTTCAAACTAATGATTTTGAGCGTTCCTCCAACCTCAACCGCTCGTTCATGCATATTCTGCAGACCATAGGAACCAGCTTTTGCTTCCTCAACGTCAAAACCAATCCCATCATCTACCACTCTTAAAATAACAAACTCATCCCTTTGAATTAGCAAAACTTCGAGCTTCGATGATTTCGAATGGCGGAGGGTGTTAGAAACCGATTCTTGAAGAATGCGAAATAAATGATCCTCTATACCTTTATCAAGAGGGAAGTCCTCGACTTTCCATTTAATATCCATCGTTACTTTTTGTGATAATTCGATGAGTAATTCCTTTATTCCTTCTTGAAGGGACTTTCCTTTTAAAGCAGCAGGTCTTAAATGCAGCAAAAGGGCCCTCATTTCGAGTTGTGACTGGTGAATCATTTCCTCCACCATTTTTAATTGCTTCGTTTCCCTTTCATTTGTCTGAGGCTTTGCCTCATTGATAGCTGACATTAGCATAGAAGCCGCGAATAACTGCTGACTGACAGAATCATGAAGCTCCCTTGCCAAACGATTTCGCTCCTGAGAGATCACTTCCTGCACGCGGCTCTCCATATCCTCCGCTTTTTCTGTTGCCAGCTTTTGTGAGAGTTTCGCCTGTTCGGCAATTTGCTTCTGAATTTTGCCTACTCTGTTTACAATAGAGTGCAAATCAGGAGGGGCATTCATTTCTTTCGTTTCTATTTGCCGCCCTTCCTCAATATGATAGAGCCAGCTATCGACTGTTTGAATTTGCTTCTTCCAATTGAATCCTGAAATTAAGCCGAACAAAATACCAATAAAAATACTGACACTCGGAACAAAAATAACATATGGAATATCCATAACATTTGTATCCCATAGCTCTTTCCAATCAATCAGCGGAAAACGAAATAGAAAAGAAAGAATAAAGAAGCTGCAGATGAGAATGGACACAGCTACTCCTATAACGACTTGACGCTGAACAATACTCATACGCGCTTCACCTCTAAGTCACCTACGGGGATCGAGGTAAAAATTTTGA
This sequence comes from Bacillus sp. JJ1773, assembly GCF_036962035.1. NCBI lineage: Bacteria > Bacillati > Bacillota > Bacilli > Caryophanales > Bacillaceae > Bacillus > Bacillus sp. JJ1773. The sequence continues at coordinate 5,781 of NZ_JBALNX010000019.1, read as the reverse complement.
CACGTTGTTCAGCTTGATCATACCCTGAAGTTTGAACCTTCAATGTCTGATTAAAAACCTTTGGTTCCTGAGCTCCAAAGATTTCAACCGAACCAGCTAATACAGAGTGATTTACACTTATTTCTATATCATAAGGAACAAGGACTTGAATGTTCCCAATTAAGTTTCTTATATAGATAACCGTTTCCCCTTTTGGGAGAACAGTGTAGCTTAAATCAATAACGGTATCCCCGATTCCTGTCTGAATATTAATATCGCTCCATTCATAGACGTGATCGGGAGTCTTTTGCTGTCCGAATAATTGATTGCCGAAAAGCGGCTTATGCCGAATGAGCGTTTCATTCTCCAAATTCAAACTTGGTTCCTTCAAATCAGGCTTAATATGTGCTGGATTTTTCTTAGCCTGAACGAATTGGATTAAGAAATGGATTAAAATCGCCAACAGAAAAAATTTAAAAGTAATCATACTAAAAATACTAATAATCAAAAAGATAATTCCAAGCCAAAACAGGAGTTTTCCGGATTTACGTGGCATCCATTTCCTCCCGATATAAATCATGCCCACTTCCACAAGGAGGGAGAAAATCAATCCCGAATTAAAAAATGTAAATTCCAAAAAGAGAACAACTGCCCCCAACAATAATATCCAGCTTATATATTCACTCTTAACTCTATTTATCATGGGACTCCTCCCTCCTAATTAAATAAGCACTAGCGCAATGATGATGGATGGTTCTAAAATGTTCACTATGAAACTTCCAAAAAAGGCGCAGATTTCCACGCCTTTTTAGAATACCATGTTTCCCTTATGAAATAGAATGGGTTTCTTCTTTTTTCATATCTTTTTCTATTTGTGCAATGCGTGCGTCAATCGTACTGCGATAATAGGAGCTGTTTACTTGATTTTCTAAACGATCTAAATACGACTCAATTTCTTGAAAACGGGAAGTTGACTTATTAGATGAAATGTCCTGATCCAGCACCTGATTCATTTTCACTTGAGCCCTCGTCATATTTTCACGGCCCATGAGCTCCATGCGGCGAATATGCATATCTTTCAGCTTATGCTTCATTTCTTCATATTTTCTTTCTAATTCAGCAAGCTGCTGGTTTGATTGGTTCAGTGCATCCTTTAGGCGTGCCGCACGTTCCTCATACTGTGCATGCTCCGCGGAAGCAAATAAGTAAAGTTCATTTTCTCCAGCCTGTGAAGCAATTTCAGCCTGACGTTTTCTTTTTGTTGCCAAGTCCTCTGCTTGACGATATTCCCTGCTGAACTCTTCCTTCAATGCATATTGGCGTTCCAGCAGCTTGCGGACTTTTTCCGTTTCATTTTCACTATCACGTAAATATTGATTTAAGAGCGTAATCGGATTTTTCTTTTCCTTTTGATCTAGTGCCTCATTGATATCTGCTAAAACAGTGTTTTTAATACGAGTAAATAGATTTGTCATTTGTCTCTCTCCTTAAGATTATTAGTCTTTCTTTAATTCTGACCATTGCTTTTCAAAATTTGTGAATGGGTCGTTGTCTTCTACAATGACTGACTTTTTCTCATTCCATTTTTTATACACAACGTACAAGACATAAGCAGCTGCAATACCAAGGATTGCTGGTATATTGGAGGCAGTGGCCATCAGAGCAATAAAGCCGATGATCCCCCAGCCAATTTTCATTAATGTTGAATCTGTTTTCAGAAATTGTTTAAACACGAAGTACAGAATAACGATGCTGATTCCTAGCGCCACCAATGGTCCCAGATTTGACAATAATACAAATGCAGCAATTCCTCCTGCTAATAGTAAACCGAATTTTTTCATTTTCGTTTCCTCCTTTCTTGATATCATCTTACCTTTATTTCATTCTTCTCATAACGAGCCTGAGCTTTATTTTCAACTAGGTCCAGAGACCGAGCATATGAACGGCCTAAAGGTAGATCGTTGAAAACTAACATTAAAAGACGACCAATTTTACCTAGCAGGACTTTAAATAATAACAAGGAACCTTACATGAATTCTCAGCACTAAACCATACTAGAATTAGGAGGTGTGCCATAACATGAACCTAGCTTGGCTCTGCGGAATTTTACTATTTATCCAGCCTGCTCAACCGCCTGATAGCTTAACAATTGAAAGCGAGGGAGAATCAGTCCTTACGGTTAACCGAATAGATTACACAACCCCTTTTCCAGATATTCCTTTAATCGATATAGAAAAACTAAATGATCTTCTTGAAGAGGTAGATAAACAAACATATCAAGCACCAAAAAATGCTTATATTAGCCAATCAGGAAATGTAGTAGCTGAAGAAATTGGCAGGAGATTACACCGAAGAGCCTTTACAGATCTGTTTTATACATATTTTTACAATACGAATACTTCTAAAATAGAAGTGCCAATACTTCCGATTCATCCACGAGTGGATCGGGATTTATTGTTGCATATTCATGTTAAGCGGATTGGAAGATATGTGACTTTTTTTAATCAAGGCAATAAAGCACGCTCTCATAATATTGCTCTTGCGGCAGAAGCCATTAATAATCAAGTTGTTTTTCCTGGTGAGACTTTTTCCTTTAATCGTGTTGTGGGAAAGCGAACGAAGAATAGGGGCTATATGCGTGCGCCTGTTATTGTTCGAGGAGAGTTAGCTGAGGATATTGGCGGGGGAATCTGCCAAGTCTCATCCACCCTTTATAACTCGGCTGACCGGGCTGGCTTAAAAATCATCGAACGCTATTCCCATTCCAAAAGCGTTCCGTATGTACCAAATGGCAGGGATGCTGCGGTCAGCTGGTATGGACCAGACTTCAGCTTTAAAAACGAATATAGCTTACCATTATTAATACGGGCGCGAGCTGCCGGAGGACAAATTGCGATCCACATTTATTCATCTGATGAAATCGAATATGAGCCCCGAATCGTTCCGGGTGCTTCGAAAACTCTGCCTGAAGAAATCCCAAGCACCGGAGAAGAAAGTTGAATATTGTAACAGGAGAGTTTTATTGGGGATGAGAAAAACCGGGCAAAAACTGCCCGGTCCTTTTTTCTAGTGAATATCCGAAATCTTTTCTTTAAACCTCTGTCATCATTCTTTTTTCTCGGAGAAACGTTGTTGCAGTATCTATTAATAAATTTGTATTCATTATGACAGAATCAAAATCAACCCATTCTACTGGTTCATGGAGCCCGAATCCAGAAGCACCAATATTAACAGTGGGAATACCCGCCTGTTGGAATATAGCTGCATCTGTCCAAAATCCCCATCCTACACTTTCAGGCTCCCTTCCTACTAATAATCTGTAGGATTCAGTTAATTTTTGAACAATCAATTCACTGGAATTACATGAAAAAGGATTCCGTTGAAAATACCAATCAATATGAGAACCTTCAGCTACATTCTGTACCACTTTTTCAATCTCTGTTTTTATATTAGATATGTTTTCTGAAGGTAGAGTGCGCCTTTCAATATGAATTTGACATTCTGGTGCATAAGTAGAAATCCCAACACCTCCACTAATTTGACTTACATGCATGGATGCGGGGCCAACGAGATCTTCCCTTCTGTTCCTTAATACATTTTTATCTAAATCATCTAGTCCAACGATGACCTTGCCCATCCTTGAAATGGCACTGTCTCCCAGATCCCATCTGCTGCCATGAGCGCTACGACCCCATGTAGTTACTTTTCCCCACAAGAATCCCCTGTGGGCAATGACCATTTTCAAATCGCTTGGCTCAGTTAGGATACAAGCATCTGCTTTATGATGAAGCACAAAGTGATCCGCTCCGATACTTGAGTATTCCTCATCACAAACAAGGGCCAATATTACTTTCCCCTTAATGGAACCTGAGGCCGCTAATGAAGCTGCAGTACTCATTATGGCAGCTATACCGGCCTTCATATCACAGCTACCTCTTCCATAAACTCTGCTTCCCTCTACTTTTGGATCAAATGGGGCAATTTCCATCCCTTTCGTTCCAACCGTATCCAAGTGTGCACATAAGCAAAGGGTCGGACCGTCCCCGTCTCCAACTTCGGCAAACACATTAGGTCGACCAGGTTCAACAAACTCTAGCCTTGCATCAACCTTATGTTTTTTGAGCCAATTTACCGCAAATTCGGCTATTTGTACTTCATTGTATCCCTCTTCCGGTGCAAGAGTAGGGTTAACTGATGGGATTCTTATTAGATCCCTAAGTAACTCTAGAACTTCTGATTTTGATATAGTTAACAAAGATTATCACTCCAACTTGTATATATTTGCTTTGTATCTTTTCCTATCATTTCTTTTTCCATCTCTAGATGATTTACAATATAAGTATATTTTTATATTAATTTTAGAATTATTCGAATAATACTATTATTGGATAAAAAAATATAAATATATTGAGGTTTAGTTATACAAATGAAAGATTTCATGATAGATGAAATCTGAAAAGACCTTACTGGCAAGCGGAAATTCAAATTATGTTTAGTAATAATTGAGGAATAAAAGAATTTTATTAGAGTTTCCTCTACCAAAATTGTGATATTTCGGAAATGATTAGCTACATCTATTGTTTTTTAATTATAAAATTCTGATTATAAAAAAGATATTGAAATTTAATTCTATTGAATTTATACTTAATTCGAAATCTATTATTTTCATAAAAAATATTAAAGGGGGATTTTTGTGTTTGATCAAATTGTAAATACCATTAACGGATGGCTATGGAGTCCTGTATTGGTTGGTTTCATTGTTTTAACTGGTTTGTATTTTAGTTTTCGTACTAGATTCCTGCAGATCCGTCATTTTAAGGAAATGGTTAAACTCGTGGCCTCAGGGAAGGGTTCCGATGCGGGGGTTTCTCCATTCCAGGCATTAGCAATGTCTTTATCAGGCCGTATCGGCGTAGGGAACGTCGCTGGAACCGCAACTGGTATTGCTTTTGGTGGACCAGGTGCCGTCTTTTGGATGTGGGTCATTACCTTTATCGGTGCAGCCTCAGCTTATGTAGAGTCGACTCTTGCTCAAATTTATAAAGAAAAGCAAGATGGTGAGTATCGTGGGGGTCCTGCCTACTATATCGAAAAGGGACTTGGCTGGAAATGGTTTGCGGTGATTTTCGCAGTGGCCACATTGCTTGCAATGGCTTTCTTGATGCCAGGTATACAGGCAAATGCAATTGCAGATACAGTTCATAACGCTTTTGGTCTCGATAAAACAATCACAGGTCTAATCGTTGTCGCACTTGTTGGTTTTACTATTTTTGGCGGAGTTAAGCGTATTGCTAAAGTTGCAGAATGGGTCGTTCCTTTCATGGCAGCTGCTTATGTTTTAATTGCACTTATTATTATTGGATCTAATTTTGCCGATATTCCAGCAGTATTTGGACTTATTTTTAAAAGCGCTTTCGGAGCTGAAGAAATGTTTGGCGGTATTATTGGTTCAGCTATTATGTGGGGAGTAAAACGCGGTCTATATGCGAATGAAGCTGGTCAGGGTACAGGTGCTCACCCAGCTGCAGCAGCAGAGGTTTCCCACCCAGTTAAGCAAGGTCTTGTGCAATCGTTTTCAATTTATTTAGACGTATTCTTAGTTGTTACAGCGACTGCATTTATGATTTTATTTACACAACAATACAATGTTATCGACGAAAAAACTGGAACAGTACTAACTGAAAACCTTCCAGGAGTTGAACCAGGAGCTGGTTACACTCAAGCGGCAGTTGATACGCTCATTCCTGGATACGGTGCAGGATTTGTTGCCATTGCTTTATTCTTCTTTGCCTTTACGACTAT
>NZ_JBALNX010000162.1:0-1071 GCF_036962035.1 Bacillus sp. JJ1773 | reverse complement strand
ATATAATATACAATTGTGAAATACGTAAATTTTATATAGTTATAAGGATTTTTGATTCCTCTTTCCTTTTAATTAAATTTGGATGTTTATTAAGTAAAAAGCGAAGACAGCATATGTCTTCGCTTTTTACTAGGTAAAATAGGAAATTATTCTGGATTTAATTAAATCCAACACTCGAACCTTCGTTCTAAATTCTGGGCATATATCTGATTTCTTATTTAAATTAGTTCTGCCAGCACACTTATACAAATTTCATCATGCAAATATTTTATTTTGTTCTTCTAACAAATTCTTTAATAACATACAGAAATCATTCATTTTGTCACGACCTTTAAAATAATTTCGAATAAAGTTAAGCTTTTTTCTATTTACTCAAAGTATTTTCTCATTTACTTATAGTGAATATATGATAATATAAAATATATAAAATATCAAATATTCTTAATATTAACTCTTTAGAGAGGAGGCATTATTATTAATATTGTCTATTTGGAAACGTTTTTAGTTGTTTGTAATAATGGTAATTTTACAGAAGCTGCTAAAATGCTTTTTGTACCTCAACCAACGATATCTAACAGAATTCGTTATTTAGAAGAAGAATTGGGTCAAGAATTGTTTGTTAGGGGAAAAAAAGGAAAACGAAGTGTAGAATTAACAAGGGCAGGAAGGATGTTTCAGCCATATGCTCAACAGGTTATTGAAACGTTAGATGCCGCTAAAAGTGAATTAAGCCAGGACGCCAATAAAAGTTTAATGACTGTTGGCAGCTCAATCGCATTAACCCATCCATTTATTTATGAAAAAGTTAGATTACTTAATGAGATTCATAATAAAAATATTAATCTTCTTATAATGGATCATTCTTTAATTACCGAAAGGCTTATCGATGGAATTATTGATTTAGCTTTTGTCACTGAGCCAATCAAAAATATACAATTAGTATCTTACCCTATTTATATCGAAAAAGTGGGTTTAATTATCTCAAGTAAGCATCCATTGGCCAGAAAGAAATGCTTGGATAATATAACTGATTTAGAAAATGAATTTTTAATTTTTTACAAAACTTTTTCT
>NZ_JBALNX010000161.1:0-2171 GCF_036962035.1 Bacillus sp. JJ1773 | reverse complement strand
AAATCAAATAGAATATTAGAATTTTCATTCTTTTTATTTAAAATTAACCAATTAATTATTTTTTCATGAATAATTTCAGGATTTCTGTATTTATTCCATTTATTAAAATTAGCTACGCTAACACCTGTTATTAAAGAAAATCCACAACAACATTGAAATGAATAATCGTTTGTTAGGGTATATGGTATTTTTCTATTACAGTTTTTACATAGATGAATTAACCCTCTTTCATGATAAGGGCATTCATTAAATATTAGAAATTGATGGAATAAGCTATGATGGTGACCAGAAGAAATACACTCTTCACAAAAAACCAAATAGTTTCTAAAATATTTAGTAGGATTCCCTGGTAAAATTATTGCTAACTGTTTTATTAAGGAATCCTGTCTTTCTTTTAATCTTATACCAATAAGATCGAATATCTTTTTATCATCGATATGCTCTAATGTATATAAGTCTCTGTGAGCGGTTCTTATACTATTTTGAGAGTATATTGATTCCTCTTTACTGATTAATCTTATTAATTCGTTTGAATTTATTGAATTAGCATATTTAATTTTTTCAAGTATTCCCCACGTGGATTCAAAACCCTGCACCCAATCAAGGTTCCAAGTAATTATTTTTCGTTTAAAAGTTTCTATACTAACACCCCTATTCAGTTTTTACTATTATGTTCATTCTCAAAAAAATTTAGTATAAAAACAAAAAAATAGTCAGCTATTTTAGCTAACTACTAAGGTTATTAGTTCTATTTAGATTTCTATGATCTTCCATTTTTTATTACCTCTTGCATCGGAGATTTTTTCTTGTATTGTGTTTTAGGAACTCTTCTCTTTTTAACAGAATTATTTGGGCAAGAAATATTTAAATCATTACAAAAGAAATCAATTGAATGTTGATTGTCTAAATACATTTTATATTTGTTAGAAAAAGTTGTAGAGGGTTCTACTATGACTTTGGCAACGAAATCAAAAGATTGTAAATAATTATCGTTATCATTATTCACACGATGATTAGCTGCTATTATCAAGTTCCGTTTAAAGTCAGCTAAGATAAGTTCTGCTACAAACCGTAAAACCATCCAATTAAGTGCAACTCGTTTTGAATCAAATTCATCTAGTTGGTTAATATCCTCTATAATATTATTAATTAAACGTTTACCATTCCATAAGGGAAATTTGTATCTGCTATAATGGTTACGGAAAAATGGTGTTGTTCCATAGTTGTCAACATCTTCAATGCTACGAAAATCTTGTAATCTTTGTCTCCAATGTGAATAAGCAATTGCAAAAGAGCATTTTTCTTCATCACTCAATTCCCCATTATATCTTGTATACTGTTTAATACACGGGATATGTTTTTTTAGGATACCATTCCGCAAATGTCTTGCTATAGAATTAAATATTTGATTGCACTGATAATCTAACTCACCTCTAGCTGGCTTCTTTAGAAGTGGATTATTCCAATACTCTAATCTTAACCTTTTTTTAAGTTTGAATATTTGTTTTTTACTTTCACTATTTATTAACTGTTTTGTAGTAATAATGGGAGTAGAATTATTAAGGAATGAAAATAAATCTGACAAACTAATATTAAAATTCTCTTCTTGATAATCATTTCCCATGCTTAATTCTTCAAGAATAATTATGTTAATTAATCGTTCTCTATAGCTCATGCTACTATAAAACCATTTAGTAAGATCTTTATCTTTAAATGTTTTAATCATGTTTTGTTCTATTCTTCTATTTACTTGAGCAAACATATAACCACACGTACAAACAAAATGTGATTGGAACAAGGAATCGTCAAATATATATGGAATGCTCCTTTGACAACTTGGGCATTGGTTCATGAGAGGTATTAGATGAAAGGGGCATTTTTGAATGAAATAAAATTGATGTAATGTAGAATGGTATTGATTATTGATACAAATTGGACAGAATGTAAATTTATATCTCATAAAATGAAAACTTAATGAATTATCTTTAGTATATCGACTATCAGTTATAGGCCTTAATAATCTTTCTAGTAGCTGTTCATTTTCTATTGTTAGTGGCCAATTTAAAACACTGTTTATACTTTCCTTATCAAATCCGCTTAACGTGTACAATGACTTATGTATATTACCTATGGGGCCTTTGGTGTTTCTTATATTTATAATCCCATAATTC
>NZ_JBALNX010000018.1:60729-76866 GCF_036962035.1 Bacillus sp. JJ1773 | reverse complement strand
CCCTTCTACTCGACTAGTTCAAGAAGGAAAACTCCTAATGATAATAGAACTAATCTGATTAGAGAGTCATGTATATCCGACATCTTGGTGCATAAAATGTGGGATATTAAATTCCTTTTTCTTATAAATATATTATAAGTGAAAGTGAAAGTGAAAGAATGAAAATATGGATTGGCTGGAAAGAATGAATAACGCATTGGTTTACATTGAATCTAATCTTGACGGAGAGATTGATTATAAAAAGATTGCACAAGTTGCTTATTGTTCGGAGTATCATTTTTCAAGAGTGTTTTCATCAAATTCTGGTATATCACTCTCAGAATATATTAGAAGCAGGCGACTAAAACTTGCTGCTTTTGAGATTCAAAAAAGTGATATTCGGGTTATTGATATAGCAATTAAGTACGGTTATGGGTCTGCTGACTCGTTTTCTCGTGCTTTTCAAAAGACACATGGAATAAAACCCTCTGAAGCCCGAAATAAAGGGGTGCAATTAAAAGCCTTTCCAAAGATTTCTTTCCAAATTTCAATAAAAGGAGATACTGAATTGGATTACAGAATTGAAAATCTTGATTATGAATTAAGAATTGTTGGAAAAGGTAAGTCTGTTAAAACGAGTAGGGCATTTAAAAACATTCCAACGCTTTGGAGCAGTGCAAAGAAAGATGGGTTTATGCAAGAACTAAAAGATATGGCATGGGAAAATCCAAAATGTACACTTGAAAGCCTCTTAGGAGTTTGTGGTAGGGAAGCAGCAATAACCGACGATGAATTTACTTACTTTATGGGAGTACGATATGATGGGGAACCTCCAAGTGATATGGAAATCCTTATCATTCCTGCAAGTACCTGGGCTGTTTTTCCGAATATAGTTGATGCGTGGAAACGACTTTATACAGAATGGGTTCCAACTTCTGGCTATGAACTGGCCAATTTACCATGCATTGAATGTTATTACGGTCCGAAGCATAAACCAAGCCATGAACTTTGGGTTCCTGTTATATCTAAATGATTTCATATACGCTGAAATGGAAAAAGAAAGGCATGCAACAGATAGAATTTCCATTAATATATCATCAAATGGATTTTAATTTTGATAGATGGTTTGTATTTAAAGGTAATGAGGAAAACAAAAGCACCTCCGAAGAGATGCTATTTATTCTTCAATTTATTAATTAAATCATTAACCTTACTTCTCATTTTTTCCGTCTCATCGTTAAGCAGAGAAATCGAATATTGATCATCATTTTTTGTCACTGATAAAATATCTCCTTCTCTAAATTCCTCGAGTTCTTTTTTAGGGACAAGAAGTTGTTCTTCCTCATTAGGATATTTTAAAAGAACTCCAAATGATTCTTCAAAGCGATCAAGAGTATATTGGATCATTCAAAGCAACTCCTTTTTTTAACGCTCACATGCCCATCCGTCATTATCGCGATCGTGTTTGGCAGCATAGGCTGGGTGGCCAGTTTTTACACCATTTGGGTAGTATTCCCGCATTGCCGTACAGTTACTAAATGATGTAGGTGCTCCCGGTATTACATATGTTCCTAAACCTGGGTCTGCTGGTTGTTCAGGAGTAGTTACAGGTGGTTCTGGAACAGGAGTAGGCGTTATTGTGACACCATTCCATGGCTTAGTGTTGAAAGAATAGGTCAACCCGTTTGTGCTCATGGTAATATTACCAGAAAACACAGTAGAGTATAGTAAAGATCCTGCACTCTTCAGACGGCTTACAACTTCCGGATGAGGATGGCCATATGAATTTTCATAACCATATGATAAGACTGTTGCAGCAGGCTTAACAGCATTAATAAATGTCTCAGAACTGCTTGTATTTGAACCATGGTGTCCTGCTTTTAATACTGTAGATTTAACAGCATAGCGGCTGATAATTTCTTGTTCTGTGGCAGTGTCAGCATCGCCCATCAACAAGACACTAATGTTTCCATAGGTTAAGCGCAGCACAATCGATGCTTCATTGTTATCGTCTCCAGCTTCAGCAGCGTTCAATACAGTTAACCCAAGATGAGAATCCAGATTAATCGTACTTCCAGCTTTAGGAATCACATAATTGATATTTTTGGCATCAACCAATGACAATAAATCATAGTAAGTCTGAGTCGTATGTGCTTGTCCAGAATCTACAAAGTTACTTACTTGAAAAGTATTAAGGACTGAAATTAATCCCCCGATATGATCGGCATCTGGATGAGTAGCAACTACATAATCGAGATTGGTTACTCCTTTACCTTTCAAGAAGCTAACCACTTCATCTCCGGCTGACTTTGCCCCACCATCAACAAGCATACTTTTACCGTTTGAAGTTTGGATTAAAATAGAATCTCCTTGCCCTACATTGATAAAATGAACTTGTAACGGCTTATTATTTACGATATCCAATAAAGCCAATTTACTCTTTGACGGTGTTTCATATTTAATAGATGAATCTTTCTTTACAAAAAGTCCTCCGCCAATCCCATACATTCCTCCATTTGCGCTTTTATAGGAATATACCCGGAATTCTTCGCCTTTTGTTAGTGTTTTTACCAGTTTCATATTTACATCGTAAACTGGTGTATTGCCGAGAACTGTGATTTTTCCAATTTGGCCTTTCTTTAATTCTGTTTTCCCCCACATAATTTTGGTGGACCCAGCAGGAGTAACAGTATTTTGTGGAGTTGACGATTGTTGTTCAAGCAGTGCTAATTTTGCTTTTGAAGGCGTTTCGTATTTTATTTTGGAGCTCTTTTGGATATATTGTCCGCCCCCTACGCCATACAATCCGTCGTGTGCGCTTTTATAGCTGTAAACACGATATTCTTCTCCAGCTTTTAATGTACGAACAGCCTTCAGTGAACCATTCGCATCTAAAGTGACCAAATCTGTATTTGATAAGACCGTCACTTTGCCGATTTGGCCAGCCTTTAACTCTGTTTTTCCCCACATTACACGGGTTGCAGCATGTGCATCATATGATTGAAATCCCGCGAAAGAAAAAAACAATACGGCTGCTAATAACAACATAACTACTTTTCTCATTGTTTTCCCCCATGATAGATTTAGTCTTAAAACCAAAATTAATGATACTACAGGAATTGGGTATATCGAACAGGAATTTTAATCCAGTTTCAAACAATAAAACTCTTTAACTCTTAATGATATAATTTCTATTGATTATATGATTGTAGAATCACTTTGAAGGGGAATAAAATGCTTCAGATACTAAAAGAATCAGATAATTTGATTATTGTGATACACGAGATCTATGGTATTAATCAACATATAAAAAATTTTTGTGATTTATTATCAAAACAAAACTTTGACGTTATCTGTCCGAACTTATTAGAACGAGAACAAGCATTTGATTATTCTGAAGAGAAGATTGCTTATTTGAATTTTATAGAGAATGTAGGGTTCTCTATAGCTGTACATAAAATAAAGAATTTATTATTAGATGTTAAAAATGAATACCAAAAAATATATATTATTGGATTTAGTGTTGGGGCAACTGTTGCTTGGTTGTGTAGTGAGGAAGAGTGTCTTGATGGGGTTGTGGGATATTATGGTTCAAGAATTAGGAATTACACACAAATAGTGCCTCTATGTCCTATAATTTTATTCTTTCCTCAAGAGGAACAATCCTTTAGTGTGGATGAGTTACTATCAAATTTGGATAAGAAGAAGAATATCGAGACATATAAATACTTTGGACAACACGGATTTAGTGACCCATACTCTACAAAATATAATGAAAAATCATCCCAAAACGCTTTCAATGAAATGCTAAACTTCTTAAAGAAACATTAATTCAAAACAAGGATGTTATACAACTATAGGTGCAGTTTAGTTGAATAAGGAATATTAATTTTATAGGGTTATGGAAAGAACAAAATATAATAAACAACTCGCCAAAAACTGAACGAGTTTTAAATACCTATTTTTATTGCTGGTTGAAATAATAATGCGCTCAACATAAAACAATTATACGATAGGGTGTGGTTTGAGCAGGGATACTTCTTGTGGCAGGTCCATAGAAAACAATTAAATCTCGGTTCGCTGGATATCTTGAAAAGAGTTGCCCATTCGTTAATAATATTTGGGTATAGGGAGATAAATTTAATTGTAATTGTCCATCACTACTCACCAATTGGTTATTAAAATAATCAACTATTACATTCTGATTTGGGTTATCTTTTACCATGACAAGCGCTTGATATTGTGGAGGGTAAATAAGAATAGCAGGTAAATCTCCATCATAATATCCTGTCACGCGATCTCCTACTCTGACCATTTCATGGTCAACGAAATAAGTTGAGGGTGAAACCACGAAATTTACTATTGATCCCAATTCATTTTCTATTGTAAATAATTTATAACAACCTTCTTTTTTACCATTTTGACCTGTGAAAAATTCACTAATCACCGTGACAGTTCCATGAAATGAATAAAAATTCGTCATACAATACCTCCAAAATAAAAAGATAGGGACGATCTTTTATTTTGAGACTATTCGAGATAAGGCTTTTGAAGGATTTTAGTATAATGTAGGGATAGGAGGGCAGGCAACAGCATCTATAAGTCTTGGGTCAATACCGTAGAATTGCCAGAAAGCACCGTTCCATCTATATCCAGAGACTTCTCCATATTCCACACGAGTAGGGTAAAACCAAAATTGTCTGCCATTTATAAGCCATACATAAGTGTTTTGATATAGACAATCGACGATATAGGACACAGAAGGTTTTGGTGGTATGAATGTTGGAGGAGGGGATTGTGGACTCATTGTCCCCTGGCGTGGGAAATATCTCATGTGATTTCACTCCTTTTAGTTAGGGTCTCAACATTATATGTTGAGAAGAAGTAAAAGGATTATTTAACGCGAAAACTAAAGATTGTGAAGTAATGTACTTAAATTAATGGGTAGCGTTAGTTCAAGAAGAATTAAGTGATTTTCGGGTTAGGAACTTATTATAGGTATTCCATTAAAAGGCGCTTTCCTGGAACAAGGAAAAGCGTCTATTTTCATTATTGGGACAGATTGCTGAATAAGCAGAATTCCAATAAAATTGGTTGCTTTTCTTGAAATGGTTAGTGCCTGTTTTCGACTATAGTACAATTTAGTTGAATGAAAAATAGAATAAAATTAAATTTTCTAGGCGATGATATCCTTCCTTTTATGAACTAAGGAGAAAAAATAATGCTATACATAAGAACAAAAAAGTTTGAAAAATAGAATTTCTTGATAGAAATAAGACCAATGATTACGTATTAAGGAGTGTAGGGGGCCACTTACAGGGAGGAAATAGATGAAAATAAACGATAGTAACGTTGTACAACAGTTAACAAAAAGAAATGAAAAAGCTTTATACTATATCATCGATTGTTACGGAGGTTTGATAAAGAAAGTTATCCAAAAGTACTTGTACAATTTAGAATCTATTCAAGAGGAATGTTTGGATGATGTACTACTTCTTATCTGGGAAAATATTCATTCATATGACCAAAGTAGAAATTCACTAAAAAATTGGATTGCAGCTATTGCAAAATACAAGGCAATTGATTATCAAAGAAAATACCAAAGATATTTAGAGCAAAAAGATATCGATGATGAGATGGTAGAAAGTCCATTTGACGTAGAAGCACATGTAACAAGAAATATGTTAAGTAGCACTACTGAGAAAATGCTCGGTCACTTAAAGAAAGAAGATCAAATATTATTCATCAAACATTATGCTGAAGACAAAAATATCGATGAATTATCGAATGAAACGGGTTTAGAAAGGTCCGTTCTTTATAATCGTTTGTCCCGTGGGCGAAAAAAGCTTCGGTCATTATTTCAAGGTAATTCAGCTAGTGGAAAATAGAATGAGGTGGATAAATGAAAAACTTATTTGAGCGTTTAAATGATGAAAAAATTAAACTATCAGAATTTGAAGGTGGCCAATTAACGGATATCGAAAAGAAGGCTACAAAAAAAAGAATAAAGGCAAAGTTGAAAAGCAGATCGGGTAATAAAAGAAGGATTCTTGCTGTAGCAGCTTCGCTTGCAGTTATAACAATTTTAGGGATGAATACAAATTATACTTTAGCGGATATTCCAATAATCGGAAGCGCACTAGAGAAATTTGTCTATTCGCAAGAAGATTCATTAAGCGATTATAAAACAGTCATTGGAGAATCGGTAGAAAGTAATGGAGTGAAGGTGACATTGAATGAAATAATACTAGATGAAGGTCAACTCCTTATTAGTAGTACATTCCATACAGATTTATCGGATAGTGACTTAGCTTATAATTGGTATTCAAACATAGGAGTTTATATAGATGGTAAGAAATCAGATCTCGGGGGAGGTGGAGGCCCCAAAGAAATAACCAATTCAGCAGTGAATTATTTTTGGGCTTCGGATATAAAAAATATTAATCTTCAAGATAATCAACAGATTAAAATAGTCTTTAATAATTTGGAACGAAGTGATACAAAGAAATTAATAAAAGGAAAGTGGAGTTTTGAATTTACTGCATCCGGTGAAAAACTCATGGCAGAAAAGAAATCAATACCAATTAATAAGTATATTACACTAGAGGATGGTCAGAAAGTGACGGTAGAAGAGTTGATATTAACTCCTGTTTCAACAATGATTACTTACAAAATGAATGATATTTCTAATGACCTTCACTTTAGGATTGAAGATCAAAATGGGATGGAATTGCAAGAATTCTCCGCACGGACTTCAAGTTATATTAACTATTATAGATTTATAGCATTAGAAAACAACATAACCAAACTTAGGATCATTCCATATATCTATTCTAATGATGCAGGAGTAGATAAAAACGAGGTAATTCTCTATGACGAAATTTTTGAAATAGATGTGGAATAAAGTAAGGGTTACAATGTTTGTGTCACTTTTGAATGACACAAACATTGATTCAAAATGAGACAAAATCTTGATTTATCGCCATTCTAATATTACAACGTTTGTCTCACTAGTCATTAACTATTCAACAAATACCCCTCTAGCCCAACGACAGTTCAGGCCATCTACAACAGATGGCCCATTTATAACATTATTTGTTTAAATGAATTAGTTTATCAGGATTCGAGACCATGTAAATCTTGGCTATTTTCCCATCGTTTACTTCAATTGAAACCACATAATCGATCCTTCCATCAATTATTACAACCATACCCGGACTGCCATTCACATTTTTAAATTGGTAAGCTGCATTCTCAGGAAGTTTAGTAATAACGCCTAGTAAGAAACGTGCAATATGATCCGCACTGAAGATTGGCCGCAATGCAGCAGTAACTTTCCCGCCACCATCCGAATAGAAAACGGCATCCTTTGTTAACATCGCATGAATCAGATCAATATTTCCGTCAAGGACGGCCTGAGAAAATTTTTCTATATATGTTTTCGAGTGGTGGTCAGACTTTTCAGAATATGTTTTGTGCATAATTCCCTTTTTTGCCCGATGAAAAATCTGCCGGCAATTCGTGCTGCTTTTCCCTACGATTGAAGCAATGTCTTCATATTCATATTGAAAGACTTCACGCAACAGAAAAACAGCTCTTTCAACTTCGGTTAATTGTTGTAACAGCAATAAATAAGCCATCGATATGGATTCCTTTTTATCTAAAGAAATTGAAGGATTGTCTATATCATCTTCTACAATTGGTTCGGGTAACCACTGTCCAATATAGACTTCCCGCTGTTTTGCCGCAGATCGCAGTTTATCAATGCACCGATTCGTCACGATTTTGCATAAATAGGCCTTCATATTATTAATTTTGGTCTCGTTATTCGCCTCTCCCAATAAAAGAAAGGCTTCGTGCACGATGTCCTCTGCATCCATTACACTCCCGAGCATCCTATAGGCTAAGGAGAATAGTAATAGTTTATAAGTTTGATAAACCTGGGCCATTTCCAAAATCAATCACTCTCTCATACTAAGACGTTACTTTTTTCCAGAATATGTGCGGCTGCCCGCTTTCCGCTCGCAACAGCCCCATCAGCCAATAATTCATCATGGCCTGCCCAATCTCCTGCAATGTAAAGTCCTTGCGTTGTTGGAACTTCAGGTCCAATGGGATCATGGCGGCCAACTCTTGGGAAATCATGCACCACCGTGATTTTCGGCAAAAATTGTTGTGTGATAACCGCTTCCCTCCATCCTGGGTGGAGGAGATCCATTAATTTTTCCAGTTGTTCTTTATTTGTAAGAGGATCATAATCCTGGCATGTCGGATCATGATATTTCACTAAATGAACAACGGCATTGCCTTCTTTACATACTTTAGCGGCCCTGGATTCATTAGTGAAAAAAATAGGCTGATCCAAGCCTATTACAAACTGATGGTCTGGATTAGGCAAATGGGTCAAACAGAGATCCAAACACGTTGCGGTAATCGGAACCGCCTGCCTTTTCCATAAAGATAGTGTAGAATTTTCAAGCAAACGACAGGCTTCATTAGGTGGTACTGCTATAATAATGTTCTCAGCTTCAATGGTTTCGCCACTTGCACATTTAATGGTGTTTAATGGATGTCTGGATTCTACTTTTTCCACCTTACAATGACATCTTATTTTTACACCTAGACTTTCTGCCTTTTTTCTTAAATCCGCAACGATGGTCTCCCAACCGCCATCGACATAAATCACACCTGTTTTCAGTGTTCTTTGAAGTTGCCTTAAAACGGAGCGGGCTAGCTGAAGATGCGGGGCAAACGTATAAGTTGCTGTACGGCATAATGCATAAAAATGGTGCCTGATCATTGGGCTTTTTATTTCTTTTTCTGCCCAGTCACTTAAACTAACTGTCATTATATTATCTATATTCATTTTCCAAATCTGAATGATCAACTGAGTAAATTGGATTTTTTCTGACCAAGAAATCACTGAAGACTTAAGAAGTGAACCTAGTCCTGTCGCAAAGGGAACCACATTGTTTTTCCATATTCCATGCGTTTGAACAAGCGCATTTTTCCCACTGATTTCAACACCAAGCTCTTTAAAAATAGTCATAGCTTCTCCACCCGAATACAGTGCATGAGCTCCGATGTTAAACAGTGCACCGTTTTCGTTATTAGTCATGGATCGCCCGCCAAGACGATTGGATTTATCAAATACAATGACATTTTTACCTTCCTTTGCTAAGTAATTGGCTGCCGTTAACCCTGCCAATCCACCGCCGATGATGGCTACATCAACTTTTCCCATTAAAATTCCTCCTTCATTCGTTCTACACTCAAGACGATTGAAGGAAAGATTTTGTGACAAAATGAATAAAAAAACCGTTCAAATTTCTGAACGGAGAGAATCAAATTATGTGTTAGTAAATTTATTTAAATTCCTGTTTTTATACCAAAACCTACTAAAATTAGACCGGTTGATTTTTGGAATGCCTTCTGGAATTTAGAGTTGTTCAACCACTTTTTGGCGTAATCAATTAGATAAACTAGAACCAAAAACCACGATACAGCGAGTAGGGTTAGGATTAAGGCTAATACAATCAATTGCTGGTCTACATTTTCATTCAAATTGATAAATTGCGGCATGATTGTGATATAAACTATAACAGTCTTTGGATTAAGAATATTACTAAGTAACGCTTGCATGAAGGAATCTTTATTATGTCGATTTGAATACTCAATAGGTGTATTTGCCTGAGCTTGAATTTCTTTTATAGAAAATACGCTTTTAGCAAAAAAACTTTTGATTCCTAAATAAATTAAGTATGCGGCTCCCAAATATTTGATGGTACTAAAAAGAATGACAGACTTTGCAATGACAACAGATAATCCAAGAATAGCAATTAGCGTCCAAAAAGAAAGCCCTGTTGCCATTCCGAGAACCGTATACCGTCCAGCTTTTGTACCATAGCTAAGCGTGTTTTTCACAAGGAGCATAGTATCTGCTCCTGGAATAATAACCATCATTGCAGCAATTGATATGTATGTTAGTAAGCTATCCATACTATTTCTCCTTTCCTCTCATTATAGTGGCTACTTAGGTAACTACTCGTAAAGTATATCAGATGATTTTGGAAACAATCAACAGATTTTGCTAAAATATTAGTTACAAAGGTAGCGACTAAGGTTTTGTTGGAGGGCTTATGAAAGAAAACATTTTAGAAATATTAAAAAATCTTAATTTTACCGAATATGAAGCGAAAGCATACCTTGCTTTGTTGGAAGAATCGCCTCTAACCGGCTATGCAGTAGCAAAAAATTCCGGTGTACCACGTTCAAGAATATATGAAGTTCTGGACAGTCTCGCGATGCGAGGAGATATTCTGGTTAGTCCTGGAAACACACCACAATATACGCCTGTTCCTGCAAAGGAGCTAATTAAAAGCCGCCGAATGAAAGCAGAAGAAAACTTTGAACTGGCAGAAAAATCATTAGCGGAGTTTGAACGGTCTGCAAATGACCGTGAAAATATTTGGAATATCACGGGACGCAATGAAATACTCGAAAAGGTAAAAGCTTGTATATTATCTGCTAAAAAAAGAATTCTTTTAGAGGTCTGGAAAGAAGAGTTCGAAGAGTTGGAGTCTGAATTAAGACTGGCAGCAAAAAGAGGGGTCAATGTAACGATTATTGCTTACGGGGAAATCACCTCTGATTTTGCTAATGTTTACTTTCATTATATGGGTCATGAAATTACAGAAGAGTATGGTGGAAGATGGATTGTTATTAGTGGAGATGATTCAGAAGTAGTAGCAGGTATTGTCTCGCTAGGTAAAGATAGCCGTGCAGCATGGACCATGCATGTAGGTTTAGTCATGCCAATTACAGAATTCATCATTCACGATTTGTATCTCATGGAAATTATGGAGAAACATAAAGAACTTTTAGAGGAGAGTTTTGGGAAAAACCTCGTGAATTTACGCCGCAAATTTTCTATCCATCCCGATTTTAAAAAACATTACGTGGACTAAATTTATACTTTTATTGTTGTTTTACACAGCATAAGAAGAAAAGCATTATTCATAGCAAATAATGCTTTTCTACTTAATGTAACAGGTATTAGAGTTCATAAGTACATAGCCATTGATCTTCAACAAACCGACTCGTTTATTTAGGAACGCGTCATGTTTATAAAAGGTCCAGATTACAGAAGATCTTATTGAAAATAAGCTACCCAATAGTTCAGTAACTATAACAAAAAAGCGTTAATCCTTCTACGATTAGCGCCACTGTTTATTTAATTATATTTTTTCACAGTCTGTTTACCTTCTAATCTTGAAACCTAGCTTAAGTTTAATTCATGAATAATCTAATGGTACTTATATTTTTATCTATCTTGATTTTCATAGTATGCTTCATCTGCATATTTCTGGTCTGTTCCTTTAAGATAAGCTAAGATCATTTTCGGACGTTTAAGTAAAACCCAGTCTCCATGTTTATCAAACTTTCTGCTTGAAGTTATCATCCCATTTTGAATCGTCCCGTATTTTTTTCCCTTCTTTTTTCCCCACACTTTTAAACGTTTAGCGAAATCTGCATCTTCTGCCATAAGCATATTTTCATTAAATCCCTTAATCGAATTAAAATCCTTTTTGTAGCACCAGAAGATTCCCACGGAAATTGCTCCATATTTAAATAATAGTGGCCCAATTAGTAATAAGGTTGAAACAAAAATACCTAAAGACATTCTTTCAAATTTCCCTGTAACTCCCCCGCCAATGTACTTTCCAGTGGCTAAGTTCTCCTCTACCTTAGACAACACATGTTCGTTCATCTGTGTATCTGCATCAATTGTAACGATGATTTCACCTCTAGCTATTTCAACACCTGCGTTCCTAATCTTAGAAAGGTTTTTGTCGTTATTCTTTATTGTGATACATTTATACGATTTTGCAATTTCTTCTGTCCTGTCTGTACATCGATTTAACACAACAATGATTTCAACTTGATTATTAAATAATTTAGAGGCTTTAGAAATGGATTCTAAGCATTTTCCAATGTACTTTTCTTCATTATGAGCGGGTATAATAATTGAAAATTTTATTTCCTCTTTATTTGTATCTTCTGAAGAGTTCTCCTTTTCGATCATGAAATAGCTCCCCCTATAAATGAAACAATTTATAATTCTTTAACTGTAACTTGAAACTACCAAGAGTGAATGATGTTTAATATCCAAAATTCACCTCATGATATTGAAGCCAAAACAAACACCCTCCCTATTATGAATATTATCACTATTACCAAATGTTTGAATCATATTAATTTAATATTTTTGTACATATTTTCAACTAAATGGATATTATGTTTAAATTTATGGGGGATATTGTGAATAAATAAACTATATGTCAGGATAGTTGATAAAGGATTCTTTTAATAGTTTGGAGAAATGTTTTGGGTAATTTATTTTGAAAGGATATATTGTTGGTTAAATTATAAGTGCAGAAGTGAACAAAGAAAAAGGAGATTACATAATGACGAACCTGAAGGAAGTATCAGTTGCAAAAGTAGAAATGCTTATTAGAAAACCTGTTGAAGAGGTATTTGAGGCTTTTATCGACCCTTCCATTACTACAAAATTCTGGTTTACTAAAAGCAGCGGAAGATTAGAAGCGGGAAAACGTATTCGTTGGGATTGGGAGATGTACGGAGTTTCTGCTGAACTTGATGTAAAACAGTTGGAACAAAATAATAGAATTCTCATCAAATTTGACGATGACACGACCGTGGAGTGGATTTTTACATCTCGGTCAGAAGGAACCTTTGTCACAATTATTAACGCAGGATTCAAAGGTAGTCCAAATGAAATAGTTCATCAAGTGATAGATTCAACTGGAGGTTTTACGATTGTTCTATGTGGTTTAAAGGCACTTCTTGAACATAACATCATCTTGAATCTTGTTTCGGATAGGTTTCCTGACGCTCACGTATAAAAATGTACTTAAACAAAATCAAAACGAAATGTTGATCAACAATCGGCTTGATTTTTAAACAACATAGGCAGAAATGATTCATCTTTTTTATAAAACACAATCTAAAATTCTGCCGGATAAAAATCCATTTTAATCAAACTTTATTTACTGAAATAGTTTATTCTTACTTTTTTTACTTCACGTTCATTTAAGGATTGAACAGGTCGATGGTTATCAGGGAAAATGTTGCGGAATTTATCGATTTGTTCTTTAGACATTTCAATCGGCTCCTCCAATACAGCCCATTTTACAGCTTCTGAGCATGGAGGAGTTGTTAAAGAACCATTATATCGAAACGAATCTTTATTTTTCGGTAATAAGCTCATTAAGTCGATGGGCTCTGTCAATTTAACATCTTCTGTTGTTTCTTCTGTGGGAATGACGTTCCAGGCCTTTTCTAGATAAATATTTGACGCTCCCTCTTTAATCATTAAGCCAAGAACGGCTAATTGGTTATTAGCATCCTTATGTACAAAATGTAATTCCATATCAAAATTCTGCCCATTAAATTGATGTTCACTTGGTGTATGGAAATGGAATTGTGCTAACTTATATTCCTTATTGTCAACGACAAAAGAGTTATCCAGGGTGGAAGGGGTGCCTTGAATCGTATATCCGTTGTTAATTAAGAAGAAACTAGTAGGTTTATAGTTAATATCAAGATTTGCTATTTTTTCATCTTCTATAACTTGTGATGTTTGGATGTTGATAGGGGACTGCTCTTTCCCGTTTGTACATACTGCATAATCGGGATTTATGTCACCCCAATGTTCTGGTCCTGTTTCCCCTTCGTAAGACCAATGGGCTGTATGTACATCAATTGACTTTTTCTTTTTATTTACAACATCATATTTAGCCGCATCGGGTGAAATAGAAGAATACGCTACTAAAAACAAAACGAGAAAAGACATTAAAAATGAATAAAATATTTTTCTTGCTGGCATAATTCTAACCTCGTTTATATTGATTCATGTAATAAATGTATTTTTACCTCGATTATTGGATTTTAGTCGTTGTTTATATAAAGTTCAGCGGACATACGTTCCGTTATCTGCTAAAAAAACGGTGATTTCACGATTTAGTCGGACATATCTTCCGTTATTTTGCGGAAATGTTTCATTTCTACGTGATTAATATTAAATAAAGTACCCAGTGTCCGATAATACCTCCAAATGTGTTATTTATGAAAATAGCGTACTCTATGTCCCTAAAAATATTGATACAATGAAATCCGAGAAAAGAATGCCTTTTTTCGAACAGGGCTTGAACTGAATAAGATAAGTAATAAAAAAGCAGGGATTACCTTTAATTTACATATTAATTTGGAGCTGATTTTGAATGACTCATTTATATTTTGTCCGACATGCTCATTCGACATATACACCTGACGAGTTAGGAAGACCTTTATCAAAAAAAGGAGTAGTTGATTCGCATGAGATTACTGAATTATTAAAAGAAGAGCAAATTGATATTGTTATTTCAAGCCCATATAAGCGTGCAATTCAAACTGTTGAAGGAATTGCTCATTATTTTAATAAAGAGATAGAAATGATAGAAGATTTTAAAGAACGAAGGTTAACCGCAGAGCCCGCAGAAGACTTTACTTTTGCGATAACAAAGGTTTGGGAAGATGACCATTTCTCATGGGAAGGCGGAGAATCCAATGCAGTCGCTCAAAAAAGGGGCGTGGATGCCACTATTCAGATATTAGATAAGTATGAAGGTAAAAATATCGTTATAGGTACACACGGTAACATTATGGTTCTAATCATGAATTACTTTGATAATCAATATGATTTTGCATTCTGGAAAAATCTCGATATGCCCGATATCTATAAATTAACTTTTGATGGGAGAGAATTAAGAGATGCAAAAAGGTTATGGGAGTGTGTTTAATTTCTTTCTGAAAAATAGTTAATTTGAACGCACATCTTATTATTTTTAAAATGTGCGTCCGATTTAATAATTAGCACGATCAGAGGCATTACTATTACAAATTCTAAATCTATTAAACTATAGCGTAATGACAACTTTTCCTTGTGCATGGCCTTCTTCAAAGTATCTGAATGCTTCACGTACTTCACTTAACTTATACTGTCTATCAATTACTGGTTTTACTTTACCAGCCTCAAGCAGTTCTTTCATATATTTTAGATCCTTTTGGTTTGCTCTTTGTAATAGACTGCTCATTTTCTTACTTCCTGTCATTGAATGAAAAGGTCCAAATATTAAGGTCTGGTATAATTGAGACTCGGAGCCCCCAACGTGAATGAAATTTCCATTTGGTTTAAGTGCGCGTTTATAAGCGGAAAGGGGGTAAGAGCCATTAACCCCAAGAATTAAATCATAAAGCTCCTCGCGTTGGGTGAAATCATCTTTTGTATAGTCGATAACATGGTCTGCACCAATGGATTGCAATGTTTCTAAATTCCTCGTACTACATATACCAGTAACTTCAGCTCCGAATGATTTGGCGATTTGTACCGCGAAAGTACCGACACCACCCGATGCCCCATTAATTAATACTTTGTGTCCTGACTTAATTTTTCCCTTATCCCGTAATCCCTGTAAGGCTGTAACTCCTGCCATTGGTGCGGCAGCAGCCTCCTCGAAAGAGATATTGGCTGGTTTTAAGGCTAAGGCCTCTTCAGGGACAGCTACATATTCAGCAAAAGCACCCCAGCCATACTTAGAGAGGTCACCGAACACTTCATCACCTGGTTGAAACTGCTTAACATCTTTGCCAACTGCTTCAACTTGACCAGAAATATCACCCCCTGGTATAGGGTGTTTTGGTTTTTGTAGGCCGAAAGCTAAACGAGCTAGGAACGGTTTTCCTTTCAAAAGAACTAAGTTACCAAAGTTCAAGGATGTAGCATGAATCTTTACCAAGACTTCATTTTCTAAAGGTCTCGGTTTCTCAACTTCCTGTAGTTCAAGTACATCAGGTGAACCATATTTGTTGCTAACGATAGCTCTCAAAAATACCCCTCCAATTATAAATAAGAATAACAACAAATTAAAGTTGATTATGAATCCTACTGTAATACGTATTAGTGAAGGGATAGATTCGAAATTATTTGAATTTTAAAAAATATATTTTGAATGTGAAGCAAACTCAATCCTTTTTAGAAGGTAATTAAAAAATTAGTTTAAAATGGAAATTTATTCTTGAAAATGAACTGTGTGTCAT
>NZ_JBALNX010000018.1:58215-60688 GCF_036962035.1 Bacillus sp. JJ1773 | reverse complement strand
ATGACACACAGTTCATTTTATTAAAGAAAAGAAAGGAGGCGGAAGCGTTTATGAAAGCATCAACTTTTAAAAAATTTGGCAGTGGTATAGTTATCATGTTCGCAATTGTATTGGCCATTTCTGCAATCGTAAGATATTTTGTAATGGACCCTGCCACGTCTAATACAACTTTAGTTGAGCAGGGAATGAATATGTATGACTTTCATTATCAACCATGGAACATCTTTTTATTTGCTCATATTATGACTGCTTCACTTGCCATTTTGATCGGCCCATTTCAATTTTTCAAAAAGCTTAGGAACAAACGAAAGTCGCTGCATCGAAATATGGGGAAAATTTATGTAGTTTCAATTTTAATCAGTGGGATTACGGGGATTTATTTGTCGTATTTTGCGTTCGGGGGAGTTATCTCTAAACTAGGATTTTTCTCTTTATCGATTGCTTGGCTTATAACCACTTATTTGGCATATAAAAACATTCGAATGAAGAGAATTCAAGAACATGAACGATGGATGTATAGAAGTTATGCAGTGACCTTTGTTGCGGTCACCTTTCGAATCTGGTCAGCTGTCATTGGTTATTCCTTAGATAATTTTGAACTTGGCTATACAGCAGCGATTTGGGTCAGCTTGGTTGGAAATTTGGTTATAATGGAATACTGGCTGAGAAGAAAGTTATATCAGAATAGAAAGTTAGAAACCATTAAAACGAATCATACTTTGTTAGACTAAGGGAAGCTATTGAAAAATAGGATGGAATCATAAAATTTCTGCCATCTTCTTTACATTATCAGTTATATATATTTATCCATCCAGGGGAAAATTTAAAACTTTGGAAATTAGACATACTGAAAAATTCTTATAAATGCTTAACATATGAATACTTTATAAAAGATAAGGTGAGGTTGCTGTTGCAGCCTTTTTTTATTTGCCACCTTAAGCCCTAATAGAAAATGCGGTAAAATGAATCTAAAAAACATGGTAATTACAGAAGCAAAGATAGAAGGATTTCATAGGTTTGAAGTGAATAAGAATATTAGACAAAAGGTTAAAGGAAGGTAAATTTGTGGGATGTAAAAAGAGTCATAGAATCAGACCTAACATCCCATGATAAACGGTGAGGAAGAGGTATAGATTCATTCACCAATCCGAAATTAAAAACCATTGATATTCAAAGGTTATTTTTTATGAAATGAGTAAGCAGAAGGAAGGTATGGAGAGATGAATCGAAAAGCTGTTGTTGCTGGGGCTACTGGTTTGGTTGGGAAGGAGCTCGTACGGCTGCTGCTGAATGACCCGGATTACACCGATATAACACTCATAGTGAGAAGGTCAACGGGAATCGTGCATGCAAAGCTTCATGAGAAGGTTATTGATTTCGAACAATTGGAGAATACCAATGTGAATCTGACAGGGACGGATGTTTTTTGCACCCTAGGAACGACCATTAAAAAGGCTGGCACGAAAGAGGCTTTCCGCCTGGTTGACTACCACTATCCTTTGACAATAGGCAAAATGGCTAAAGCACAGGGAGCGAAACAGTTTTTAATAGTAACCTCAATGGGAGCGAATCCTTTATCACGTACTTTTTACATACGAGTGAAAGGGGAACTCGAGGAGTCGCTCCGCGAGCTTTGCCTTCCAGCACTACACATCTTTCGACCTTCACTTTTGCTTGGTAACCGGGAGGAGTTTCGACTCGGTGAGAGAATCATGTCATCCGTTTCAGGAATACTTTCGCCTATATTCTCAGGACCTCTGCGGAAGTACAGTCCAGTACAGGCAAAATCTGTTGCAAACGCAATGCTTCTTGCGGCAAAAAGGGAGCAATCAGGTGTTTATGTCAATGAGAGTGATCAGATTGTGACAGTAAGTGAGAGAAGCGGGATCTAAAATTATTATTAAGGCTGCCGAATGAATGCTGTAACGAAGGGAGTCTGGTGCATTTGAAAAAAACAATGTTATTTCTTCTTTTATGTATTTTTACATCTACTTCATCTGTTCAGGCACTAAGCTGGGCCTATTCCTTTGTTGTTTGGAAAGGAAATGTATATGAAGTTACAAAGGAAAATTTACTTGAAAGTGAAATAGGGAAGGTTATCGGAGAAGTAAAAACAAAACCTAATGATATGACTGGAAGCCACTATGGGAATGCCTCAAATTATTATCCAAAAGGAACAAAATACTATGAAATAAATGGGATATCCACGAAATCTGCCATTGCTGTGGAGATAGAAGAAAACAAGTGGGTAAAGGCCGTTTATGTTCATAAAGCCCCTTTTCATTGGCTGGACATTGTCATTAAGGTCTTGCCATTACTTGTTTTGGCGGCATTTGTGACTGTAATAATATTGAGGTTGAAAAAGACCTCGATCAATAACATTGAACGCGAATAATGATAAGGAAAAGGGCCTTCACGGTTGCCAGTTAGCCCTTCTAATGCCTGATAACCAAGGAAAATAGCTGTCACGGTA
>NZ_JBALNX010000018.1:6463-58100 GCF_036962035.1 Bacillus sp. JJ1773 | reverse complement strand
GAAAATAGCTGTCACGGTAACCAGCTCACCCTTCTGCTGCCCTTTAGCCAAGGAAAAGAGCTGCCGCGGTAACCAGCTCTCCCTTCTGCTGCCCGTCAGCCAAGGAAAAGGACCGTCACGGTAACCGGCCCGCCATTCTGCTGCCCTTTAGCCAAGGAAAATAGCTGTTACGGTAACAAGACTCTCACTTTGATGACTTGAAAAAGGGACCATGAAAAAATTTAAGTATTCTATGGGGGATGATCATGAATATTGGAAGCGAATATTTGAAGGTTGTTATAGAACGATTTAAAAGTGTAAAAAGCCTTGGAGATAACACGATAAATCAATTATCTGAGGAAGAAATATATTGGACATTGAATAACGAGTCAAATAGTGTTGCCATAATTATAAAGCACATGAGTGGAAATATGGTTTCAAGGTGGACTGACTTTTTAACTTCAGATGGGGAAAAGGAATATAGAAATCGTGATGAAGAATTCATAGATGATATATCTTCAAAATCAGAGCTAACAATGGTTTGGGAAAAAGGTTGGAAAACCCTAATTGATGCATTAACTGGTTTAAGTGAACAAGACTTATTAAAAATTATCTATATTCGTGGAGAAGGTCATTTGGTTTTAGAAGCTATTGAAAGGCAAATGGCTCATTATGCATATCATGTGGGTCAAATCGTTTATATTGCTAAACAAGTTAAAGGTGAAGAATGGGAGAGTCTTAGTATTCCAAAAGGAAAATCGGAAGAATATTTACAACAAATGCTTGAAAAACATCAAGATAAATAGAAAAAATACTTTGGGAATTAGGTGGAACTAAATGGGGAGTACAATTTCATTTATTAGCCCTTTGATTCCCAAAGCTAAAATGAAGTTGCCCTTTTTGGATAACCTCTTCTTTTACATACTGTCACGCTTGATTTCTAATCGGCCAACAAAATCGAATCTTCTTTGCTCCAAATATAATAAATAAATTCATTCTCCTCATTCATATTAACTTCTTCCTCACTTGCCGCTCTATGAATAAATCCGTTCTTTTCCAAAACCTTTTGGGAAGCTGCATTATATGTCGTGGTCATGGCTTTAATGCACTTTACTCCTAGTTCGGGAGCTGCCTCTAGCAGCATTTTGAGCGCATGATTAGCAATGCCTTTCCCTGTGTGTGCCTCTCCAATTCTATAACCAACAGATCCAACACTTTCAACTGGGTCAATATCGACTAAATTGATTCTTCCTAGAATAGAGCCGTTTTCATCTTTAATTAAATAAAAATGAGATACCCCCAGATCTTGTTCTTCTAGCAAGGCTTCATTCTTCAATTTAAAGGTATCATATTCATAGTAATCATCTCCGCGGCTTGGAACCATGGTTTCGAAAAAAGCTCTGTTCTCCGCCTCAAATGTCAATAATCTTTCAAAATCTGCTTCGGTTAATTTTTCAATTAAGATTTTCATCGGCAATCTCCATCAACTAAGGTTTATCCTCCCATTATAAACAAAAGTAACTCATTTATGAATATAAACGCTAGTCCCAACCCGAACTCTGGATGATAGGTCTAGAACATCATGATTGAACATGCGAATACATCCGTGTGAGACATTTTTTCCAATCGAAGCGGGGTTATTTGTACCGTGTATCCCATAATGAGGTGCTGACAATCCCATCCAAAGCACTCCAAATGGTCCGCCGGGATTAGGTTGTTTATTAATAATCTTGTAAGTCCCAGAAGGTGTAGGTGTCAATATTTTTCCAACAGCAATAGGGTATGTCTTTATTAATCTGTTTCCATCAAACAATTTTAATTGATGCTTTGATGTAGAAACATCGATCCATCGCACCATGTAGATCAACTCCGTTTTTTGACTATTGTATGAGGCAGCTTAGGCTTTTGTTAATGACGGTTTGCAGGAGTAAAAAGGAAATAGTTTACAAACACTAAAACCATTAAGCATGAAAATGGTGATGGAATAATGTCCACTTTTTTAAGAACAATATTAAGAAAAGGCTCTTGGAGGAGATAATGTGGCAAATGAAGCAAAACAAGATAATTTATTATCGCTTATCAAGAAGGGAAATAAATCCTCTGCAGTAGCAGCTATAGGTAATACAGTAATAGCAGTGGCCAAAGGAATTGCCTATGTCTTAAGTGGAAATGGGGCTATGTTTGCTTCTACAATGCATTCCTTCGCTGATGCAGTAAATCAAGGGTTTGTTTTTGTCGGCAGTGTACTTTCAGAAAAAAAACCGACACGCAGGTTTCCTGCTGGTTTTGGCAGGGTGATCAATATTTTCTGTATGATCGCCGTTATTGTTGTGACTATAATGGCTTATGAAACAATAAAAGAAGGCTGGCATTTACTTCAACACCCCGTAAGCAAAACAGGTGGATTTTGGCTGAGCGTCATTGTTTTAATCATTAACCTTGCGATAGACGGTGCTATTCTAGTTAAAGCGATGAAAGAGATATTAAAAGAAGCGAGAGTTGAAAATATAAATGGATTTGGGATTGTATCAGGAGCATTGAAAAATGTCGGCAGAGCAGCCCCACCTACCCGCTTAGTTTTTTACGAGGACATTGTTGCGTGTTTAGGTGCATTATTAGCTCTTATTGCTATCGTTGTTACCTCTTTAACAAACTTTAATGCATTAGATGGAATAGCCACTATTCTGATCGGTGTACTGATGGTCGGAGTTGCTTTTAGGGTAGGATTTGATAATATGGTCGGTCTCATAGGAGTAGCCGCCCCACAGGAAATTGTGGAAAGAGTTCAAAATGCTATCTTTAGTGATAAGGAAGTTGCTGATATAAGAAAACTTCGAATTTTACAAGAGGGAAGGTACTATCATGTCGAGGGACTCATCGAATTAAGAAAAGGCCTCTCCCTCTCAATTGCTGATGATATAAAGTTCAGGGTACAGGATAAGATCATGGATGATCCAGATATTACCGATGTGACCCTCGGAATTATTGAGGATGACGATATAAAAAGTTGGTCCACTGATAATTTGAAGGGACTGACATGACCAAGTATATTCTTTATTAACACTGCAGGTGCTTAAAGTTTCAATAATAAAAAGGCTGTCGAATCATTTCCGACAGCCCTATTTGTTTGGTCAAAAAAAATCCAGCTATTTTCTCCAGCAG
The DNA here is from genome assembly GCF_036962035.1 of Bacillus sp. JJ1773. Classification (NCBI taxonomy): domain Bacteria; kingdom Bacillati; phylum Bacillota; class Bacilli; order Caryophanales; family Bacillaceae; genus Bacillus; species Bacillus sp. JJ1773. The sequence continues at coordinate 54,959 of NZ_JBALNX010000018.1, read as the reverse complement.
GTCTACTCAAAAATAAAGCGGGCTAATGATTTCTTGTGATCTTCTAAGCTCAATGTCATATGGAGTTCCATTGGTTGCAACTTTTCTCCTTATTAAAAAGAATATTTGAATATATCTTTTGACAGTTTATTGATGAACAGCATAAACTAATATGTAAATAATCAAATGCTCATTTGAATGAGGTGGATGAATGAGTCAAAAAAATATAACTGCACATGACTCCTGTGAAACATTTTGCTTTGATGAAGAAAAGGTCAATCGGATCCAACAGAGAGTGGACGAAGTGAATGGAGTAGAATTATTATTTAAAGCCTTGTCTGATGCCACCCGAATTAAAATTGCCTATGCGCTAACAATAGAGAAAGAATTATGTGTTTGTGACGTAGCAAATATTATTGGATCTTCAACGGCTACAGCTAGCCATCATTTACGATTATTGCGTGATTTGGGGTTAGCGAAGCATCGAAAGGAAGGAAAGCTTGTTTTTTATTCCTTAGCGGATGATCATGTACATCAATTAGTATCGATCGCATTAATTCATTCTAAAGAGGGTGTAAGCAATGGGGGAAGCGCTGGAGAACAATAAAGAAATATACAGGTTACAAGGACTTTCCTGCGCCAATTGTGCAGCAAAATTTGAAAAAAACATTCGTGAAATTGATACGGTGAATGATGTTCAATTAAATTTCGGTGCATCCAAATTAACAATCATCGGGGAAGCAACGATTGAACAGCTAGAGGAAGCCGGCGCATTCGATGGAATTAAGGTACTTCCTGAGAACCAAAGAGGAAAAGAAGAAAAGGTGTCATTTTGGAAGAAGGTCGAAAATAAAAATACGATGGCTTCACTCTCCTTCCTAATATTAGGATATGCGTCAATGTATACATTGGGAGAGAGCCACATAGCTACAATCTTCACTTTTGCTTTATCGATTATACTTGGCGGGTTTGATCTTTTTAAGGTCGGGTTAAAAAACCTTACAAAGCTGCAATTTGATATAAAAACTCTGATGACAATCGCGATCATTGGTGCGGCCATTATTGGAGAGTGGAGTGAAGGGGCAGTTGTGGTTTTCTTATTCGCCTTGAGCGAGGCTTTAGAAAGCTACTCCATGGATAAAGCACGAGAATCGATTCGCTCTTTAATGGATATTGCTCCAAAAACCGCTTTAGTGAGGCGCGGAAATCAAGAAATGGAATTAGATGTTGTAGATATCGAATTAGGCGATATTTTAATCATTAAGCCCGGGGAAAAGCTGGCAATGGATGGGGAAGTCGTAAAAGGGCAATCTTCTATCAATCAAGCAGCCATCACGGGCGAATCCATCCCTGTTTTAAAAATTCCTGGTGATGAAGTATTTGCCGGCACATTAAATGAAGAAGGTTCATTAGAAGTAAAAGTCACGAAACGGGTGGAAGATACAACGATTGCGAAAATTATCCACTTAGTGGAAGAGGCGCAGGCAGAGCGCGCTCCTTCGCAAGCATTTATTGATAAATTTGCGAAATACTATACTCCCGCCATTATGATTATCGCTTTTTTAATCGCGATTGTTCCTCCATTACTCATGGCTGGAGATTGGTCCGAATGGATTTACCGAGGCCTTGCTGTATTAGTTGTCGGCTGCCCGTGTGCTTTAGTTATTTCTACTCCAGTTGCAATTGTCACAGCCATTGGGAACGCAGCGAAAAAAGGTGTATTAATTAAAGGCGGCATTCACTTAGAAGAAGCGGGACGTTTAAAAGTAATTGCCTTTGATAAAACCGGCACATTAACAAAAGGAACACCAGAAGTGACTGATATGAAAGCATTAGAAGGACATTGCGTAAAAGATTTATTGGGAATCGCCATGGCTATTGAGAAATTTTCACAGCATCCTTTAGCATCCGCGATCATTCGAAAAGCTGAAGAAAATGGGGTTTCCCCAAATGATTTTACTGCTGAAGATTTCCAATCCATTACGGGTAAAGGGGCAAAAGCTCGAGTTCAGGATGTTGTCTATTATATTGGAAGTCCTAAGCTTTTTGCCGAGATGAATCATCTTCCAGCTGCCGTTGAAAATGAAGTAAAAGCGTTGCAAATTCATGGAAAAACAGTCATGTTAGTGGGTACAAAAGAAGAGCTTATTGGACTAATAGCTGTTGCCGATCAGGTGAGGGACAGCAGCGCTGAAGTCATTCGAAAATTGTATAATATCGGCATACAAAAAACAATTATGCTGACGGGGGATAATCAAGCAACAGGTCATGCAATAGCTAGGCAAGTTGGGGTAAATGATGTAAAAGCCGATCTATTGCCTCAAGATAAATTAGAAACGATTAAATCTTTAAAAGAACAATACGGGAAAGTGGCTATGGTCGGAGATGGAGTCAATGATGCACCAGCCTTAGCAACAGCCACGATTGGGATCGCCATGGGCGGGGCAGGGACCGATACAGCAATCGAAACTGCTGATATTGCTTTAATGGCCGATGATTTAAATAAACTGCCATACACTATCCAGCTAAGCCGCAGAGCCTTAAGGATTATTAAGGAAAATATTTCGTTCGCCCTAGGACTCAAATTATTAGCGTTAATTTTAATAGTTCCAGGCTGGTTGACGTTATGGATGGCGATCTTTGCGGACATGGGGGCGACACTCATTGTCGTGTTAAATTCATTGCGGTTATTGAGGGTAAAGGAGTAACCGTGAAATTGAATTAATGAAAGGGGCTATCCAATTGGATAGCCTCTATTCATGTTCAATTTTTTATGAAAGTGTGATTCTTTTACCGAAAAAACCAAAAGCGCAGCTACGCGGTTAATGAAAGTGTTGTTCATTTACCCAAATAATCAAAAGAATACTCGTAAGGTTAATAATATGACTATTCGTTTATCCAAGGTACATTTTCAACATAAACCTATTGGGTCAAATTCTTATCATCGGCGCTATACCTTATTTCAAATCCTCAATCGAATTAATCTCAACATAATCTGGGACAACTAATCCAAGTTTTGTCCCTTTTAGGTTCGGACCAAGGTCAACAATATCCTTCTTATACGTATTGTAATATTCGAGATGAGTTGTTGGCAGCCAGGCAGCGACCATGGCGTCGGCACTGCCGTTTGCGATACCTGCAAACATCGGGCCGACTTCAACCTGACTTAGCGTTACATCGTAGCCATTCATCTCTAGCGCCTTCGCAATGACATTTGTGCTCGCTATTTCAGTATCCCACGCTACATAAACAAGTTTGATTTTTTCCCTATTCCCTGCTTGGGCACCGTTTGTCCACTTGGCTACTTTGTCTGGATTGGCAGCAATCCATTTTTCAGCAGCATCGGCTGGATCTGCGCCTTTTTCAATTTCGACCATCACGTTTTCCATATCACTCGTTTCCCAAAAGAATTGATCGAGGATTTTATAAGCACCAGGGGCATCTTGTTCAAGACCTTTTCTAACGATTGTATTAATATTTTCAGCTTTGCCAAAGGCACCTTTTGGATCTTCGAGATACTTTAAATCAAATGATGAGAACATCCAATGTGGAGACCATCCCGTGACAATGATGGGTTCCTTCTTATCAATGGCTTTCTTTAATACGGCAACCATTGCGGCTGATGAGCCTTCAACTAGCTGCCATTTTTCTAATCCGTACTCCTCTAACATATGGTGGGACGTTGCCATTATTCCAGCTCCAGGCTCAATCCCGATAATTTTATAATTGGTTTGAGCCCCGATTCCACTCGCATTTTCATCTTCAGCAGTACTTTTTGTAAACGATAATACGAGTGCAGTTCCTACTAGTAGGATCGCTAAAATGGATAAAATCACCTTTTTGCTAATAATATTTTCATACGCCGGCTTGCGAAGGTTTTGCGAGATCCGGTCGAGAATAATGGCAATAATCACGATGGATAATCCGGCTTCAAAGCCTTGTCCCACATTTATTTGGCTTACCGCTCGATAAACGTCCGCTCCAAGTCCCGGCGCTCCAACTAATGAAGCCGTCACAACCATGGATAGGGCAAGCATGATACTCTGGTTTACTCCCGCCATAATCGTTGGAGTGGCTAAGGGTAATTGGACTTTGAACAATTTTTGGCTAGGTGTAGAACCGAAAGCATCTGAAGCTTCAATTAAATCTTCTGGCACTTCCTGTATCCCAAGATTGGTCATACGGATGGTCGGAGCAATCGCAAAAATAAAGGAAGCAATAATTCCCGGCACAACTCCAATTCCGAAAAATAAAATAGATGGAATTAAATAAACAAAAGCCGGCATTGTTTGCATGAAGTCTAAAATGGGCGTAATAATGCTTTGTGCTGTTTTACTCCGAGCACACCAAATGCCTAGTGGTATCCCAATGACAATTGTGAGCAAGCCTGACAAAACAACGATGGCCAGTGTTTGAATACTTGAATCCCAATATCCAAGATTATTAATCAACAGTAAGCTAATCAGCGTAAAAATTCCTAATGGCCATCTGCTCGTATAAGTAACTAAAAGGGCTAAAATGATAATTAATACGATAGGAGGACCTGCACTTAATACATCCACTAAAATATTTAAAAGCCCCTCGACCGCACTTGTTATGAATGAAAATAATCCAGCAAATGTGACGGTTATCCAATTAACGAGCGTATCGATCCATTGTCCTAATGGGATTTTTGGCATGCTCAATCACTCTCCAAATCGTTCAAAGAATCTTTATTCCCTGCAAGAGCACCAATTACGGCACCACGAATAACGATTCCTTTCAATCTTCTTTCTTCATCAATAACCGCTAATGGCAGACTGGATGTTGCTATATCATCCATAAAATCGGCAAGCAATGCATCTTCTGTAACGGTAGGAAGGTCGGTTGCCATCGCTTCGGAAATGGATTGGTTTTGGTCGATTGCCTGGCGAGCTTGTTCAGCCATTAACACACCCAATAACTTATTTTTTCGATCAACGACAAATATGCTGGAATATCCTTGCTTTCGCATAATTTCCAGAGCCACCCTCGGACCGCGGTCTGGACTAATTTTTTCTGGCCGTTTCATTACATGGGATGCCGTTAATACTTTCGATAAATCGACATCCTCCACGAATTTCTCAACAAATTCATTGGCTGGATTCATCATTATTTGTTCAGGGGTTCCTAATTGAATGACACTGCCGTCTTTCATTAAAGCAATTCTGTCCCCAATTCGGAGTGCTTCATCTAAGTCATGCGTGATAAAAATAATCGTTTTCTTGTACAGTTCCTGGATTTCGAGTAATTCATCCTGCATGTCTTTACGAATGAGTGGATCTAAGGCACTGAACGCCTCATCCATTAATAATATTTTCGTATCGCTTGCGAGAGCCCGCGCAAGCCCGACCCTTTGCTGCATTCCGCCGCTTAGTTGGGATGGGAGCTGGTCTTCGTAGCCTTTTAAACCAACGACCTCTAGAGCTTTCATTGCTTTTTCTCGGCGTTCTTCTGGGGGAACATTCTTAATTTCGAGCCCAAATTCCGTGTTTTCTAAAATGGTTTTATGCGGAAATAAAGCAAACTTTTGAAAGACCATACTAATCTTCTTTTGTCTAACTTCTCGGAGTCTTGCGGCATTCATCTTTACGATATCTTCATTTTCAATCAGAATTTCCCCGATTGTAGGGTCAATTAGCCTATTAAACATACGGATTAAGGTTGATTTCCCGCTTCCAGATAACCCCATGATGACAAATATTTCACCGGGAAAGATTTCGAAATGGACCTTATTCACACCAACTGTTTGCCCAGTTGCTTTCAAAATTTCCTTTTTCGTTTTTCCTTGCTTTAATAAATCAATGGCAGCTTTAGGCGATTTGCCAAAAATCTTCGAAACATTTTTAACTTCTACAATAGGCTTCAATCTAAACACCTCATTTTCCAAGTTGCCAAACATCATATGTAGTTTTACCGATTAATTAACTTAATATGTTGGTTTTGTGCAGGGGCATTGGCGGCTGAAGCTCTGTAGGCGGGAAATTTTTGGAGTGAATTTATTTTTAGTGGGAGTTTGTCCCAAACATTCATTTCCTTTTCGAATATTATTTTAATAAAAGGCTGGTGAGCTAAATAATGTATTTAGTTGGCTTCTATTCGCCAAAAGCAAAATCAGGTGTAACGGAATTGTCTTTATCGATTTATCAGTGGCTTAAAATGAATACGCCTTTATCTGCAGCATTTATTTCCTATGGGGCTTTAGAAAAAGAAGAGAATTCCAATGGGTTTATCCACGAATTCTCCAAATTATTATTAACAGAGCAAAAGCGAAAAGTGAAAAGGATGAAGAAGGAATACGATATTATTATTTACGATGCTTCTAGTCAACTTTCCGAAGGGGTTTTAAAGCTATTGCCTATTGTGGATCGATTATTTGTTGTTGGTGAAGAGCATACAAACTTTGCAGTTAAACTGCATCAAATCATTCAATTTAATAAAATTTTTGATAAGAGCGTAAAGAGTTTTATTACACATTTACAAGGGAATAAAACTTTTATTATCCGTGAAAATAAGGTTGATCGTGTAATTGGATTTAATTATACAAAAGAAGAAGCAAATGAAATTGGTCAAATGGTATATACAGATTATGTTACCCATTATTTAGAGGGGAAATTTATTGAAAAAAATGAAAAAGTCTATAATAAAATTAAACAAATTCCGAAAGAAGAATTGTACAGAGGCTTGTACGAACTTGGTATTGATTTTGAAAAAGCACTGCTCTTTCATAAATTTATTATGATGCGTGAAGCTTTAGGGCAAAATTACAATGAAGCACTTGAAAATCTATTTCCATTATTAATAAATTCCTCTTTCCAAGAACTTCTAGAAAAATTTGAAAGTGAATTTTATTTCATAACAAAATTTAAAATTTAATAAGCATCCATTTATCATTCCTCTAAAAACTCTTCTTTTTTGCCGCGTTTAGCACCGTCATCCTGTAATATAACTGGATTATCTTTGATGAAATCATTGATATTCCTTGAATTGGTTCCAGATAATCTTTTGCCTCATGTCCCTTTTAGGAAAGTCATAATTAGTAGCGTAAATAGAAGATCCCTCACTTTTGTGGGGGATTTATTTCGTTTTATTTTTCCCCTAATTACAAAAGCTATGGGAAGGTTGAAAGAAAATAACAAATGGAGGAATGGACAAATGACGAATTACGATTTAATTATTAAAAATGGGCAAATCGTGACTGCGGATTCGATTATTAAAGGAGATATTGCCATTAAAGATGGAAAAATCATAGAGGTTTCGGCGGGCAAAACGTTTGAGGGGACAGCAGATAAAGAAATAAATGCAGAAGGACTTCATATTCTCCCTGGGCTAATTGATACACATGTCCATTTTAATGAACCTGGAAGAACGGAATGGGAAGGACTGGAGACAGGAAGCAGAAGCTTAGCTGCCGGCGGGGTGACAACCTTTTTTGATATGCCATTGAATAGCACTCCACCAACCATTAATAAAGAAAACTTTGAGATAAAAAGTTCCCTTGCCGCTGAAAAGTCCGTTGTTAATCCGCGTTTTTGGGGCGGGCTAGTCCCAGAAAATATAGAGGATTTAAGAGGTTTACATGAAAATGGCGTGATCGGCTTTAAGGCATTCATGTCCCCAAGCGGGATTGATGATTTTAATAATGTGGATGATGAATCAATATATAAGGGAATGAAGGAGATTGCCTCTCTTGGCTCGCTTTTAGCCGTTCATGCGGAAAGTACGGTAATGTGCGATCAGCTTGCGAAAGAAAAAATAAGTAAAGGGAAAGTATCGGCAAGAGATTTTGTGGAATCCCGTCCGATTATTTCTGAAGTAGAAGCAGTAAGAAGAGTCCTTTCTTATGCAGAGCTAACGGGATGTAAGCTGCATATTGTTCATGCCAGCAGCCGCAGAGTTGTGAAGCTTATTAATGAAGCAAAGGAAAGCGGCTTAGATGTCACAGTGGAAACATGTCCACATTATTTATCGCTGACAGTAAAAGATTTAGAAGAAAAAGGTGTATTAGCGAAGTGTGCTCCGCCATTAAGAGATGAGGATGAGGTAGAAAATCTCTGGGCTGCTGTTGCAATTGGTGAAATTGATGTCATCGGTTCCGACCATTCACCAGCACCAGCATCCATGAAGGAAAGTACAGGCAATATTTTTGAAGGATGGGGCGGTATCTCAGGAGCGCAATCTACGTTAAATATTTTGTTAACCGAAGGGCATTTTAAAAGAAAACTTCCTTTAGAAAAAATAGTTGAGTTAACTTCAACAAATCCCGCGAAAGTATTCGGACTTTCAAATAAAGGAACGATTGCCGCCGATTACGATGCTGATTTGACACTTGTGAATTTAGACGAAAGTTTTGAACTGAAGAAGGAAGATTTATTCTATCGTCATCAGCATTCACCATACGTTGGCATGACCTTTAAAGGAAAAGTCACAACAACGATTGTCGGTGGGAAAGTAGTATTTGAAAATGGGGAAGTGATGGAGAAATAAAAGAAAATAACCCCGTCCCCTTATTGGAACGGGGTTATTTATTTTATCTTAGCCCTTCATTTATTTTATGGGAGGAGTAAGCCATAATGTTTAATTTAACAATAGTAAATAGATATTGCGATTACCCCTTGTAATTCGATTTTGGGTAAACTATAATATCAATTAACCAGTGGTCAATTAAAGGAGGATCTATGTCACCCCGTAAATCATCTTCTCAAGAACTTACTCAAGAAATGATTCTAAATGTAGCAAGAACTCAATTTATTGAAAAAGACTATCATCAAGTATCCATGAGAAGTATTGCTAAACAACTTGATTGCAGTCACGGAGCTCTTTATTATTATTTTAAAAATAAAGCTGAATTATTTTATGCCATTATAGAAGAATATTTTATGAATTTGAACAGGCTTATCGAAGAAATTGTTGAGGCTCCTGAAGATTCTCATATTAAACTCCAAAAAATTCTGATCGGCTTTATTGAATTTGGCTTAAATCATCAAAGTCAGTATGAAATGATGTTTATGATAAGAAATACGGAGGTAAATGCTTTATCTCAAGAAGCTGCGAATCTTAGCTATGGAAAATTTGCTCAGGCCGTTCAATCTTTAGCTACGAATAAGTTATTAATTAGTGATATTTACTCTTCGTTTATAGCTCTTCACGGCTTTGTTTCTCATTATCGGGGTCATGTTAGTGGATTTGAGGAAGCGAAAGAAGCTGCTCATTTACATGTCAAATTTATTTTTAAAGCTCTAAATCAACAGAACTGATTTAGAGTAAATTTTTTAACTTTGTTGACCGGTGGTTAATAAAAGGAGGAAGATGAGAATGAAAAAAGCATTAGTGGCAGGTGCATCGGGTGGTATGGGATATGCATTAGTTTGTGAATTAGTTTCTAGAGGTATTGATGTCGTTGCCTTTTCCAGAGGAAAAGAAAAGCTTGAACGACTTTACAAAGGCCAGTCAAATGTAATCATCTTTTCAGGGGACGCATTAAATCAAGATGATTTGATGGAAGCAGCAGATGGAGTAGATGTCATTTTTCATTCTGTAAGTTTTCCTTATCAAGAATGGGTTGAGAAGCACCTCAAATGTATTGATATTATGTTAGAAGTGGCAAAAATAAAAGGAGCAAAAATGGCTTTTGTCGACAATATATATGCTTATGGTAGGCAAATTAATCAATTGGTGACAGAAGATGCAAAAAAAGAACCTCATACTAAAAAAGGAAAACTCAGACTACAAATGGAAAACAGGTTAAAAGAAAGCGGTGTGCCAACCTTAATTGTCCATATGCCTGATTTATACGGACCCAATGCTGAAAACACCATTCTTCACGAAACCCTCAAGAACGCAGTACTAAATAAAAAAGCCAATTTTGTTGGGAGTACGAAAGCAGCTAGGGAATTCCTTTTTACTAAAGATGGTGCAATAGCAATGGTTGAATTGGCACTCCGCCAAGGAGCATATAATCAAAATTGGAACATTCCATCTACACATCCTATTACAGGTGATGAGTTAATGGCGATTATACAAGAAATAACGGGATACGAGAAAAAAGTCAGAACTGTATCGAAAAGCATGATCCGTTTCTTAGGAATTTTTTCACCCTTTATGAAGGAAATGGTGGAAATGATGTATTTGACGGAAAATCCAGTCTTGCTTAGTGGAGAAAAGTATCAAAAAGAGATAAATTTATGGCCGAGTACTTCATATAGACAAGGAATTCAAGAAACAATTTCTTGGATGAAGGAAAATTAAAGAGATGTATTAGTTTAATATGGTAAAATAGTGGAAAAACAGTCCTGGGAGAGAGCATATATGCATATCCGTAAACTAAATATAAATGAAAAACCACCGATCGATTTATTGCTATTGGCTGATCCTTCTTTGAAATTAGTTGAGGAATATACACAAAGAGGAGAATGCTTTGTGGCTGAAATGGATGATCAAATTGTTGGGGTGTATGTACTTCTTCCGACAAGACCTGAAACGGTGGAGCTGGTGAATATTGCAGTAATCGAAACCCGCCATGGCCGCGGTATCGGGAAACAACTTATCATGCATGCAATAAAGACAGCTAAATTATCTGGATACAAAACAATGGAAGTGGGTACTGGAAATTCCAGTATTGGACAATTAGCTCTCTATCAAAAATGTGGTTTTAGAATGACCGGTATTGATCTAGACTTTTTTACTAGGAATTATCCAGAAGAAATTATTGAGAACGGAATACTTTGCAGGGATATGGTTCGGTTATCTCAGAATTTGTAGATGAAATAGAAAAACTTATAGAACCAAACTAGAATTAGCTGCCATATGTGGTGGCTATTTATTTTTTAAAATAATAAACAATGGCAATTAATTTAAAACGGATTTTTTGTCGGAGACATCTAGTTCGAAAGTAAGGTCTTTTTTCATAAAATAAAATGAAAATATGGAGCTGGAGGTTGGGCATGATTACAGCAAATCTTAACTCATTGAAGCTTTTAGAAGGATGGTTTGAAAATGATCCAACGACAAGACAAAGGGCGGCATTTCCACTTTATAAAAGTACAGGAACAAAAAATCTTTCCGTTGTTTACTTTGAAATTAAACCTGGAGACAGTCTTGGTACTCATACCGATAGTGCGGAAGAAATCATTCTCGTTTTAGAGGGAAAAGCGGAAGCCACTGTTGAACATGAAAAAGGGGAAATAACGAAAGGTGAGATGGCTCTTATTCCTCACATGGTTCCCCATAATATTCGAAACATTGGTTCAGAAACATTAAAAGTGGTCGGCTTTTTTTCGAGTCCCAATGTGGTTTCTACATTTGTTGAGCCTCTAATGCCCATAAACCAGAGCACGGTTGGCACGCCGCCTATTGAAAGCGATAGCCCAATGACATGGAATGAAATCTTTAGTAGAATAATGGGTTAATTGAGTAAGATGGGCTGTTCAGATTAGCTAAAATTCTGAACGGCTCTTTTATTATTCCAAAAGAAAGTAAGAAACCAAACATCGGGAAGAATCATTGAATCCAGAAAAAAGAGATTGGTGAATTAACAGGATTTGAAAAAACTTATAAAATATGTTTTTCCAAATCCTTTGGCAATAGGGCAAACTGCTTCTTTAGCAAGCCCCTAGGTGAGGACGTAGTAGCCAAACAGTCACCTAAAGGCTTGTACAGAAGGTAGCTAACATTTCATAAATAGAAATGAATAAATTTTGATATAAAATGAAAAGGGGTTATTGAAATTTTTCACGCAACCTCATAAAACTATAAATTAATGCAGCATCTCTGCCCATATTATTACGAGAGTTGATTTTGGGCCGCAGACAATTTAGAAATAGCTGGTCGCAGCATCTTGTTCGGCCATATCTCCAATAACATTCGTCATGTAACTTACAACACGCATCTACTTCATTAATTGGTGACCCTGGCCCGGAACAACCAGGCCCACAATACCTATATCCGGGTATACAAAACCCAAAAGGTGACCGTCTATAGCTCATTAATCCTCCTCCTTCCCTGACAAGCACTGAGATACAATAGAGTATGTATTTTCAGCATTAAACGGAAAGGCTTTTAAACTGTTATATGTGAATGCAGCTGGAAAAGAGGAGTTTTTCGAGAGAGCAGACAGTGCTATATGGATTTTCCAGAGATACACGAAGACTTGGCATAAACTGTATAGTGGAAAATACATTAAATAAATCAAAAAACCTCCCATCACTGGGAGGTCTAAATTTATTAAGAAGAGTATCTATTTTTTATTGAAAAATACCGGAGCAGAATCCACGTTTTTTAACCACAAATGTTCTATTCCATTCATTCCATCTTTAACCCATACATCCCCTTGGTGACCCTTTTCAGTCTTGCGATACCATGTAATTGCTGACCCAACGACTTGCGGTGCATGATCCAATTCATCTTTCTTTGGAAAAGTAATCTGCTTTTGTTCACCTGATTTTAAATTAATGACATATAGGGCTGTAAACATTGTTGGAACGGGTCCCTCTTTCCATTCCTTATTTTCTTTTGCTCGGGCAACGATGACTTGATCTGGAGAGAACCATTCGATATCAAGGTCTACGAATCCTTTCGGGGTATATCCCCTTTGTTTGGTCATGACAGGAATGTCGGCAATGGTTGTATGTTTGTTTTCAACGAGAAATCTTCCTTCCCCGGAAATGAAGGCTAGCTGATTGTTTGAGGGGGCCCATTTGATCCAGTTTTCATACCAGAGCATCTTGCCAATCACTTGAAAGTGATCCCCTTTAGATGAAAGGACGCATAAAGTATTGCTGTCATTGGACAATGACGCAGTTGGCATGGCTAGAAAGCTAACCCAATTCCCATCAGCACTCCACTTAAAGTATACAGCGTCGATGGCAAATAATTGATCATTTGTCTGAATGGTATAAAAAGGCTTTATTTTATTTACGTTTAGATTAGCATCAGCTGACACTTTAAAAAGATGAATAGGTTCCCATCCAGTAGGAAGCAAATTAGATTGTGACGAAACGATAAACTCTTTTCCATTGGGAAACCAAGCAAAATCACTTACACCTAGAGACACATTCTCAAATCCTTGTGGCCGTCCATTTTTTGTTTTTGTCACATTTAAGAGCCCTCTTGAATTGTAAGCTAGTTGATTTGATACAGGCGACCATTTAAAATTTCCCGTTTCAATCGTTTCATATGGTTGGTAGATTTCCTTTTTTTTGAATCATACATATACAAATATGTTTTTTCTTGTTGCTCATCACCATCCAAAAAGGCTATAAACCGCCCATCCATGGACCATTGTGGATTGACTATATAGCGACCTGTTGTCAGTTGGATTTCTTTATCGTCCTCCTTTACCCATAGCTGATGATCTCGTATAAATGCAGCCTTAAGCTGAACTTCGGCAAAAGCATCCACTGTAAAATGATAACTAATGAATAGAATTATTAAAAAAATCCTCATTGCCATTAATATCCCTCCTTGTCATAGGATGTCCTACCAAGGGAAAACAATGGCCATAATACTGAAAGGAAAAATGCTCCTCATCCAAAAGTCGTAGATCTTTCTCGAACGATTTGCGTAAACCCCTTTCCTCCAACCTTCCGATGTGACTAGTGCTTTCTTTTTCTAAAATAAAAGTAAGAAAACGAAAGAAAGCGAGAGATTCAGATGAACAATAAAATGGTTGTTATGATTACAGGGGCATCGAAAGGTCTTGGAAGAGCACTGACATTGGCATTTGCTAAACAAGGAGTACGGCTTGCGATTTGTGCGAGAGGGGAAGGGATGCTGCGCAAGGTTGAGCAAGAAGCGAGAGAGCTTGGGGCTGAGATCATTGCAGTGGAGGCGGATGTTACGAATGTAAGGGATGTAAATCGGTTCGTCTCAATTGTAGAAGAAGCTTTCGAACGGGTAGATATTTTAATAAATAATGCATCCGTATTTGGACCGGGTCCTACGCTGCTGGCCGATTATCCGGATCATGACTTTGCGGAAGTGATACGGATGAATGTGGTTAATCCTTTTCTTGTAACGAAGCGTGTATTGCCAGGCATGCTAATTAGAAATAACGGAAGAATTCTGAATGTCACATCAGAAGCGGGAAAAACAGGATTTGCTGAATGGGGTGCTTATGGGATTTCAAAGTTCGCGGTGGAAGGATTAACCCAAACTTGGGCTGATGAGTTAGAGGATACAGGTGTGAGTATGGGGATGGTTGACCCTGGAGAAATGGATACAGAGATGCACGCAATTGCCGTTCCTGATTGTGATTATGAGCTTGGTAACCCTCATGATGTCGCAAAGGCATTTGTTTATCTCTCATTAAATGAATCAGTAGAAGTGAACGGCAAGAGATTTGAGGCACAATCAATTTTAGAGAAATAAAGGGGGCCGCTCCTATGATGCTAGCTGCACGTCCATTCCAAGTCCATGAAGATTTAAATGCGAATACGCCGGCTGAATACAGAGGAATACCGCGGGATCATGTCCGTTTAATGGCGCTCGATTCAAAAACGGGAGACAGCTTCCATAATCACTTTTACGAGCTAGGGTCTTACTTGCAAGAAGGAGATTTGCTTGTCTTAAATAATAGCCGTACACTTCCAGCTGTGTTAAAAGGGAAAAGGGGAACGCAACATATTGAAATTCGTTTATCACGGAAAATATCTGAATTCGAGTGGGAGGCACTTGTAACAGAAGGGATATTGAAGGTAGGTGAAAAGATTGATTTACCAGGAGATCTAGCAGCGACCATTACTGGGCAGGGAAATGAAGCCCCGTTAATTATTCTCGCATTTTCAAAGAGTGGAATCGCACTATACGATACAATCTATCAATTTGGAGAGCCGCTTCACTATGAATATATTGAAACACCTTGGCAGTTAGAAATGTATCAAACCGTTTATGCCTCCGTTCCGGGCTCTGTGGAAATGCCTTCTGCTGGGAGGGCTTTTACTTGGAAGCTGCTTAATAATCTGAAGCAAAAGGGTGTAAATATTGCTTATTTGCAGCTTCATACGGGTTTAAGCTATTACGGAAAGGACCGCTGGCCAAACCCAAGCAAACATCTTGAAGCATTTAATGTGCCAAATGAAACGGCTGATCTGGTAAACACAACGAAAAAAAATAATGGGCGCGTCATAGCTGTAGGTACAACTGTCGTTCGGGCACTAGAAACATCTGTCAATAAAGCTGGAAATGTTGAAGCACAGGCAGGGCTAACGAATTTATATATTCAAAAAGGATTCCCGCTAAAAGCTGTAGATGGCCTCATAACCGGTTTTCATGAACCCGAAGCTAGTCATTTGGACCTTCTCACTGCATTTATTCAAGAGCCACTTCTGATGAAGGCTTACAATGAAGCACTAGCAGACGGATACCTTTGGCATGAGTTTGGCGATATGAATTTGATTTTGCCGATGGAAAAACAGTAATGAAGTGGCATCATGCAGGTATTCAAGTTCGGAATTTAGAAGAAGCCATTGAATTCTATGAAAGTGTTTTCGAATTTAAGATCGAACAATATCTTACTTTGCCCGGTGAGAAAATAGCCTTTCTTAAAAGAGAGGAAATAAGGATCGAACTAATAGAGTCAGAGGAAAAACCATCACCTTTAAGTTCTATTCATTTATCGTGGCAGGTGGAGGATGTAGAGGAATGGATTTGGAAGCTCAGTGTAAAGGGACTTAATTTGGCTGAAGGGCCTTACAAGCTGAAAAATGGCTGGGATATTGTCTTTTACGAGGGTCTTAATGATGAAGTAATAGAATTAATTCAAGTTGGTGAAGGGGATAAATAAAAGCATTCAGGGACATCCTTGAATGCTTTTTCCACCTCTTTATTCAACGTGTACCTTTTGGACACGTCCAACCTGTCCATCCGTTAGCCTAACTTTAATACCGTGGGGGTGAGTGCTCGATTTTGTGAGTAGATCCTTTACGATGCCTCTTGTCAGCTTTCCTGTTCTTTGATCAGCTTTAAGGACGATATCGACAGTCTTTCCAGGCAATACATCTTTCCGATTTTTTCCGTCCATTAGACACCCATTTTTCTGCGGGTATTGCTTGGTTTCTTTGATTGCTGGCTCTTCAGCTTTTTCGTTGATAAATCTCCATTTGTTGCACCTTTGCCGGAAGCGTTAGCCTGATTTTTTTTCTTTTCAAGCTGTTGTTTCATTGCTTCCTGCAGGCTGATTTTCTTTTTAGGTGCTTCGGATTGATGATTTTCAGACATAGAAAGGTTCCTCCTTTTTAAATATGTAGTTAGTCAAGTATAATCCATTTTTAGTTGTTTGTGAAAGCAAAAATAAGACAATTACACTTTAATTAAAGTTCGAATTTTATCATTTAAAATTTATTCTGCATCTGTAGGTGAAATGATCTGATCTTCAAATAAATCAATAAAGAGAATACTGCTGGAGGAAATCACAGCATACTGGATATCTTTCACCTGTAAGTTCCTCCGTTTAATTTCTCGATCAAGCCACTCACTTGAGTAATTATTGTTTAAGTTTTTTCCAATCACCTTTCCATCCATAATAAGCTCTATTGGAAGGTTCGCAGTTTGATTCGTCATGCCTGGGTACAAATCTTTTTTGATTAAATTTTGAAATTTTGTTTTTTTCATAACAGATAATTTGCCGCTTATCTCTAAAATAGCAAATTCAACCTCAGATAGATCAAATATTGCCTTTTCCCTAAGCTGCTGATTTAAATCATCTAAAGAATATTTTGCTTTTTTCATATTGCCATCAAGAATTTTCCCATTCTCAATAATGACAGTTGGCTGTCCTGACAGCCACTTTCTTAAACGTCTATTTCTAGATGAAATAAAAGAAACAAGAAAGTATATGGAGATAAGTGAAAGAAAGGCGGACACCATAGGGATAAATTTTAAGTTTGTGTCGAATCCTATGTTGGCAATAAAGGAACCGATGGTGATTGATAGAGCGAAATTATAATGATTAATATGAGAATTTATATATTTTCCAATCCATAAAGATACAAACAATAGGATAATGAAAGAAGCACATGTTCGAAAAATAGCATGTATGATGACATCCAATTTTTTCATCCTTTATTATAAAGTATTCCTTAATTAATTTTAGCCAAATAAAGACTGTATCATAACATGGAAAATTACCTGTATTGGTTCCAAAAAAATCATAGGCATGCGCCAATTGGACCTAAGAAACCGAAGATATTATCGAATTACAGATAGCGGCCGAGCTAAATATCAAGAACTGCTCAGGGATTGGACAGATTATAAAATTAAAATTGATACGGTTTTACTAGGGGGATTAAAAAGTGAATAAAGAGTCGTATTTAAGGGAACTGCAGCGCAAACTTAGAAAATTGCCGGATGAAGAAGTGAATGCAGCCTTAGATTATTACAGTGAATATTTTGATGAAGCGGAGTAGAAAATACTCAATATGTAATTGGAAAATTAGTTTCGCCTGCCCAGGTAGCCGGAGCTTATTCAAGTTCTTCTAATTTAATGTTCCATATTCAATTACTGGTACTGCTTTTCCTGAGATAGCTGTTTCGGCTCTATCATTTTTTAATTGAATGTATTCCGTTACTATGAGGCAAAGAATTAATATGACCCCAATGCCAAGGTTGCCCAAAGTTCTTTTTCCAGTGACGGGCTGAATAAGCAATGTTCCGATTGAGATTTTAATAATGGGTTGAGGAATGGTCATTTGAGAAATCAATCTTCTTCCACCCAATTTTAAAATAAGAGTACCAAGTAAAAAATTATAAGTGTTTGCCAAATCAAATTGAAATCCATATCTTTTCTCCTTATTAGAATCTATATGTATTTTCTGTTTGAATTTACCTTTTATACATAAAATTGAGTACATTTAAAATTCGCGGAGATACTGAGGGCAAACGGGAAAGTGTCTAATAGAAAGAATAGTAGTTTAGGCTTTCTATATATATTAATATATGAATGAAAATATGGTAAGATACAAGAGGAAAACTTGGTCATGTGTTTCCGCAATTATAGGTTTATTTTTAGAAAGCAGGATGTAAATGGGTCTATTTATTTTGAAGCGGCTTGCTGAATCATTCATAGTTTTACTCATTGGAAGCATGCTTTGCTTTATATTTATTCGGTTTCTGCCAGGAGATCCAGCAGCTGCACTTTATGGGGAACAGCTCCAAAAAATGAGTGAGGCGGACAGACTTCGCATCACTGAAAACCTTGGACTTCATGATCCGCTCCCGGTCCAATATGGAAAGTGGCTTTCCCAAATATTACAAGGCGAATGGGGGCAGTCCTTCATTTCGGGGGAAGATGTGACCTTATTGGTGATCCAAGCGCTGCAGCCTACATTTATTCTTATGATGTCATCCCATTTGATTATTTTTCTGCTTGCTGGCGTGTTTGGTGTCGTATCCGGATTGTTTCGACGATCTTTTTTTGATCAAGTGATTACATGGGTAAGTTTACTATTTATGTCCATACCGCCTTTTTGGTTCGCACTTATGCTAATGCTTTTTTTCTCCGTTTATTTAGGCGTACTGCCGACTTCCGGAATGGGGGAAGGAGGATGGGGCGAACAACTTCGATATTTACTTATGCCTTCATTAGTCCTCGCTTTATCACATGCCGGTTATTATATCAGGCTCCTTCGAAATCATATAAACATAACGAAAGATAATGGATTTATATTTGCTTTAAAAGCTCGGGGGATTGAGGAACGTAGAATTTTGTTGAATCATTTGCTGCCAAATGCTTCAATCCCCTTTCTATCCTATACAGGAATGTCACTTGCTGTAGCGCTTGCAGGTTCTGTAGTCATAGAAACTATTTTTTCGTGGCCAGGACTTGGCAGACTATCTTTAAAGGCTGCCCTAGCACATGATTACCCTGTATTATTAGCCGTCATTTTATTAAGTATGGTTTTTGTCATTGCGATAAACCTGTTAGTTGATCTCCTTTGTGCATGGATGGATCCGCGCCTGCGTTCTCAGCTGCTTGAGGAGGGAAAGAAATGAGAATGAAACGTCAGTGGAAGCTAATTATAGCAACTTCCTCTTTTTTGCTTCTTATTTTTTCTGTCGGGATGGCATCTTTTCTTACACCTTATGACCCGCTGTCTATCAGGATGGATCAGGTTCTTCAGCCCCCTGGATCAAGACATTTATTTGGAACAGATGAACTTGGACGGGATGTTCTAACACGTCTTTTGTATGGAGGGCGTGTTTCTCTCTTAGTCGGTGCCGCCGCTATGACAGTTTCAATCGTCATAGGGGTTAGTTATGGAGCGATAAGCGGTTTTGCTGGTGGTATCATGGACCGGATCATGATGCGGATTGTGGATGCTGCTCTAAGCTTCCCTTCACTGCTGCTCATGATTATCCTGCAGCTCCTATTGCCTAAAGGATTGATGCCTATCATTCTAGTGATTAGCCTGACAAGCTGGATGACTATTGCCCGTCTAGTCCGAACAGAAATAATGACGATGAAGAATGAGATCTTTATTCAAGCTTCAACCGTGATCGGCGCTACACCTTTGCAATTATTGCACCGGCATATGCTGCCGCAATGCTGGCCGACTATCGCTGTCCTTGCCGTCAGCGGAATTAGCCATGCCGTACTTGCTGAAGCAACACTTAGCTTTCTTGGAATTGGTATCCCTCCACATGAACCATCATGGGGAAATATGCTGATGGGTGCACAAAGTTATTTACTGGGAGGTGCTTGGTGGATGGCTTTATTTCCAGGAATTTGTATAACCTTTACCGTTCTTTTCATTACATTTATAGGAGATGAGTTGCAAGATCGCTTAACCGGTCCACAGTTCAGAAATGGAGGAAAATATGACTGATTATCTTCTTGAAGCAGAAAACCTTACTCTCTCTCTTCCTGACATAGATTTAGTGGCAAATGCTTCTTTTCGCATCCGGAAAGGAACGATCACCGCACTCATTGGAGAGAGTGGCTCTGGTAAAAGCTTAACTGCTAGGGCAGTTATTGACTTGCTGCCTCAGGAAGTAACAGTTACTTCAGGTTCTGTGACATTTTCAGGGGAAAATGTGCAAACGATGAGTGGTAAACGGAAACGGGAATATCGCGGCAAAAGTCTAGGTTTTGTATTTCAAGATACATGGCAAACCTTCGATCCGATTAGAACGATTGGATCCCATTTTATGGAGCTCTTCAAGGCCCACACTTCCCTGAAGAAAAGGGAGGCAAAAGAAGAAGCGATAAAACTTTTGCGACTAGTGAAAATGAAGGACCCTGTGCATGTTTTCCGTTCATACCCACACGAATTATCGGGCGGCATGAGACAGCGTGTGCAAATGGCTATAGCTATTGCATTGAATCCAACACTGTTAATAGCTGATGAACCAACGACTGCCCTTGACATGAAAATTCAGTTTGAAATTCTATCACTTATACGTCAATGGCAGGAGGAATCAGGCGGAACGGTTCTATTTATTACACATGACTTAGGTGTGGTGGCCGAAATGGCCGATGATGTGATTGTGATGAGCAATGGACAAGTCATTGAACAGGCATCAGCTGAAGAATTATTTGCAAATCCTAAGTCGGATCAAGCCAAAGAACTGCTGGAAAATTATCGGTTACTATCGGATCCATCCATGGTTTATCCTATCAAAAAAGAAAAACCAATAATGGGAGTAGATAATGTCTCTAAAACATTTCACAAGAAAAAGTGGTTTCGATCAGATAAATTCGAGGCTGTCCGAGATGTGACATTGCAAATTCATGCTGGAGAAATAGTTGGATTAATCGGCGAAAGCGGAGGAGGAAAAAGCACTCTTGCCCGCCTTATGCTAAGCCTTGAGGCATGCAGCAAGGGAACGGTTTCGTGGTATGGCCAAAAAGAGCTGCGAAGAGGTGTTCAATGGGTGCATCAGGATCCTATAGCCTCTTTTGACCCGCGCTGGACAGTAGAGAAAATTGTTGGCGAAGGATTTGACTACTGGAAAAAAGGCGAAGGAAATAAAAAAGAAGAAGTAGCAGCTGTTTTACAGAAAGTAGAGCTTCCTTCATTTGCGATGTCATTATATCCTTATGAACTTTCTGGGGGGATGAGGCAGCGTGTTGCACTTGCTAGGGCACTGTTAGTAGAACCAGAGCTCATTGTGTTGGACGAACCATTTGCCAATCTCGATATGAGCTCACAAGCAAGAATGATTTCACTAATCCAGTCATTGAATGAACTTGAAGAAATGGCTATTTTTTTTATATCACATGATATCCGCGCAGCGATGGCGCTTTGTCAGCGTATTTTTGTTATGAATGAAGGAAGGATTGTTGAAGAATTGCCTTCAGACAAGCTTTGCCAATCTAAGAACGAATATACACAAGCGCTTTTGTCTTATATGCCGATACTCAATCCTTCTAAAAGAGGGTTGGAAAGAAATGAGAGGGAAGAGGTTCATGTATAAAAAACTAATTTTAGCGATCGTTTCTATTTTTAGTCTTATTGTTTTAACGAGCTGCAGCGGAGGCAATCCAGAACAAGCTCAATCATCCAAAAAGAAGCAGCTCGTTTATGGTACGGAAACAGAAATTGAAAAAGTGAATCCTGTTCTAGATGAAAGTCAGGAAATTGATGCCCTTCTTTTTCGCGGCTTAACAAAGCCAGATGAGAATAATAACGTAAAACCTGATTTAGCGGAGAGTTGGGAGATTTCTCAGGACAATCTAATCTATACGTTTAAACTCCGTGAAGACGCTAAATGGCAGGATGGAGAACCGGTAACTGCTGAGGATGTTGCCTTTACATTTAATAAAATTAAAGACCCGTCAACAAATACACCTATTTCAGGTGAATTTAATGAAATTAAGTCAGTTGAAGCTATAGGAGATTTTGAAGTAAAAATGACTCTTCATCGTCCTTTTCCGCCTCTTTTGGATAAGCTGAAAATCGGCATCGTGCCGGCGCATATTTTACGTAATGAGAATTTAAATGAAACTGATTTTAATCAACACCCGATTGGCAATGGCCCATTCAAGCTAAAGGAGTGGAAAAACGATCATACGATTGTGCTAGAACGGAATGATGATTATTACGGACAGGCGCCGAAGCTAGATGAAGTGGTTTTCAAAGCTGTTCCGGATGCCAATACACGCGCATTACAGTTGAAAACGGGAGAAATCGATTTAGCTTTATTGGAGCCGAATCAGCTGGCAGGCGTTAAAGAAACAGATCCTTATGCAGTGCATGAAGTATCGACAGCGGATTATCGTGCCGTGATGTATAATATGCGTTTGCCGTTATTTCAAGATAAGCGTGTCCGCCAGGCGATGAATCTTGCGGTAAATCGGGAAGAATTAGTCAAAGGGGTACTAGCTGGGAAGGGAGAGCCTGCATGGGGACCTTTGCAGAAATCTTGGGCAGGAGTTCCGCAAAAAGAATGGTATTCGTACAATATAGAAAAAGCGAAGCAGCTTCTAGCTGAAGCCGGCTGGGTAAAAGGATCAGATGGGGTCTTAACAAAAGACGGAAAACGATTTGAATTTGAACTCGTTTCCCCGATTCAAGATAAAATTCGTGTCGCACTTGCGAATGTCGTTTCTGAACAGTTAAAGCCGCTTGGCATAATGGCGGTACCGAAACCTGTTGACAGGAATGCGGTAAAATATGATGGAGAAGAGGCATTAATTATTGGCTGGGGAAGTGAGTTTGATCCAGATGATCACACATTCCGTCTTTTCCATAGCAGTGAAATTGGCGATGGGCAATATAATTTTGGAGCCTATCAAAACGAAAAAGTTGATGAACTTCTAATGGAGGCTCGTACAGCAACGAATATCGATGAAAGAGAAGCCTACTATAAAAGTTTCCAGGAGGAGCTGGCAATCGATCCTCCTTATAATTTTCTAGTTTATCTGGAAGCACTATACGGAGTTAATAAAGACGTAACTGGCATTAGCACCCGCACGTTAGGACATCACGGGTTCGGTGTATTATGGAATATTGAAGAGTGGGATAAAAAATAAAAAGTGAAGGGACGGTTCTTGTGCTTCCGAAGCACGAGAACCGTCCCTTTGTTATTCTTCACTCTTTGTTTGTTCTGCTATTTTTTCATGGATTTCTGATTCAATCGCTTCAATATGTTCCTCTTCAAGCTTTTGCTTTGGCTGCGGATGGAACCATTGAATCTCTCCTTTGTGTACAAAGCCTTTAAATTCTTCGCCATGGACTTGCAATGTAAATGCTTGCCGTTCGTGCATTCGATCTTCAAATGCTGGCATTAATTCTAAATCCTCAATCCCGCTTGAAATCCCATGTTGTCTCATTAATGACTGTATAGTCGCTTCGATCGTGTCAACTTTACTTTCGCCAATCATTTGTTTTGGGTGTGGATGAAGCCATATAATCTCGTCTCCATGGTAATGCCCTTTATATTCATCACCTTGAACCTTAAATGTGAATGCGTGTCGCTCATGTGGACGGTCCTCGTAAAGTTTTTCAAACGCAAAATCTTCAATTACTGGTTTTTCCTTTTTTTCCTCGGGCATACTTAACCTCCTCTACAGGTCTCAGCTAAAGTTTTTCCTAGCTTAAACTATATATTCATTTATTACAAGGGAAGTAAAGCAATTCCACAAAAAAAGAGCCCGGATTCCTATTTTCTAATCCGGGACTTTAGTTTCAATATTTTCTTAAAGATCTAGGTGTATGATTAAACCATTTTTCGTTAATGAGACGATGGCAATTGGCGAAAATTCGTTCTATTACTTGGGTCGAGTTTGCAAGAACTCGTACACTAAATCCCGGCACTTCAAGTTTAGATATGCCGAATTTAATATTCAACTCTTCCATATTAATCGTTTCATAAATTTCATCCAGAAGACCGCTATCCGTTTGATCGCCGATTACGATCATCGATCCTAGATGCGTATATCCTTCCATAAACCCTAACTCAGTTAATTTTTGCTGAGCGGGGGTCAGCTTAATGTGATCAAACACACCGAGTTGATCATCCAAATAGATCTCCGTCATTAATTGAATAGAATTATAGGTGAACTTTTCCCCGTTCGGAGACCAGCCCGGGGTTAAAATATCTGTATAAAGAAACGTTGCCCCTTTTTCCATATGAATGACTG
The DNA here is from genome assembly GCF_036962035.1 of Bacillus sp. JJ1773. Classification (NCBI taxonomy): domain Bacteria; kingdom Bacillati; phylum Bacillota; class Bacilli; order Caryophanales; family Bacillaceae; genus Bacillus; species Bacillus sp. JJ1773. Next base: position 30,883 of record NZ_JBALNX010000018.1, on the reverse strand, counting down.
TTTTCTGCTTATAACGAGCATGTTGATATGCAATTAAAGGATCAGGAAGATATTCTAAATAACTGCCTTTCTTTAGGGAAATCTCTGTCTCTTGATAGGCATAGTCATTTGGCGTCTTATAAACCTTTGTTGCCGACTGCGTTGTTAAAGTAGCTTTGGCGCCTTCATCGATTGATATTTTCATTCGGTATCGGTCGCCGTCTAAATAGCCGCCGCCAGGATTTAAAAGATAATAGCAAACCTGTCCTGAATCATCATGGTAAACCGGCCGCATGACCTTGAATGCGCCTTGAAAATACACATTTTTAGCAACGGTTTTCCCGTGTCTGTCTTCAAGATCTAAAGATAACACGCCAGTCCAGTCTGTCATCTTACTCTAATCCTTTTAATAATGCATGCTTCTTGATCCAGTCAATCACTTCAGGGAGACCTTCGTCCTTTTTCAAATTTGTGAAAAAGAATGGCTTTTCTCCGCGGAAAACTCTCGTATCCTGAGCCATTACTTCAAGGCTGGCACCGACATGAGGAGCAAGGTCTGTTTTGTTAATGATGAATAAATCTGATTTAATCATCCCTTGTCCGCCTTTGCGCGGAATTTTCTCGCCTTGTGCAACATCAATAATATAAATAGAGAAGTCTACTAGCTCTGGGCTGAAAGTGGCTGCAAGGTTATCTCCGCCGCTTTCCACAAAGATAAGCTCGACATCTGGATGGCGCTCGACTAACTCATCAATGGCAGCGAAATTCATTGAAGCATCTTCGCGAATAGCTGTATGAGGGCAGCCGCCTGTTTCAACCCCGATAATGCGATCTTCAGGCAAAACACCGTTCTGAATTAAAAACTTTGCGTCCTCTTTTGTGTAAATATCATTCGTTACGACCGCCATTTTTATTTCATCAGCAAGATGACGGGTTAATTTTTCGATGAGCATCGTTTTTCCTGCTCCAACAGGTCCTCCAACTCCGATTCTAATTGCTTCCATTCAAACACTTCCTTTACTGCTTTTATAAAAAATTAAGACATAAATATACGAATATTTACTCGTTCATGGTTCATTTGAGATAGTTCAAGGCCTGGGGACACAATGCCGAAGTCATCTTCGGGAAGCTGAAGGATTTTTTCAACTGCCCGAGATAATTCGGATTGAAATTTATGTGTGATAACTTGTCCTGCTGTTTGGCCTAAGGGGATAGCCCGTACCGCGTTTTGAACCTGGCTGGAAATGGCCGAGTACAAATAATAAAGAATGGCATCTTGCTTCGTCACTCCAAGGCCATGTGCAACTAGGGCAAAAACAATGGCTGGGTGACCGAATGATTGCTTCTTTGTAATTCTCTCTTTATATTGCGAGAGGATTTCCATCTCATATAAAGATTCAGTAAGCTTTAGCATTCGCGCTCCGATCATTTGCGTGCCTTGGCGTGTTTCCCTTGGCAAGTTTTGGACGGTAATTAAACGATCGAGTTTCCAGATTTTTTGAAAATCTTCAGTTAGAAGCGCATCATAAGTTATCCGGCAGGCAAGCCCATCTGTATAAATGAGCTGTTCATGCAAATATACTTGAAGCCATTCGTAAAAAGTCTCTGAATCTTTCACTTTGTCTTCCTGGATGTAGCTCTCTAAGCCGAAGGAGTGGCTGAAAGCTCCTGTAGGAAAATTGGAGTCGCATAGCTGAAACAGAGAGAGAACTCGATTATCCATGACTGTGACCAATATGGCGGAATGCTTGCTTTACTTTTCGATCTTCCCGTGTAAAAGGAATGCCAAGCTCTTGCAGCAGTTCTTCAACTAAATAGTCATACTGAACGAGCATGTCATTTTCTTCAAATTGTGCTGGAAGATGCCGATTGCCAAGTTGATGTGCGATTGTACCCATTTCCTTTATGGTTCGTGGGCTGATGACAAGCAAATCATCTGACAGCACATCAATGACAATCATATTTTTATCGTCCATGTATAGCACATCGCCTGCTATAAGGTCTCGCGGTTCTTTCAAACGAATGCCAAGCTCGTTTCCATGATCCGTTTTGACTCTCTGAATGCGTTTCACTAAATGTGCACTTTCTAAGTAAACCTTTTCGATATGACGTTTTTTTATTTCTTCTTGGTCCATTTTTTCTAAGTTTGTAACAACCTTTTCAATTATCAATCATTTCACCTCAGAATAAGAAATATCGCTGTCCCATTGGCACCGTATCCACTGGGTCACAAGTTAACAGCTCACCATTTACTTTCACTTCATATGTTTGCGGATCGACCGTAATTTCAGGTGTCTCTGAATTCAATTTCATATCCTTTTTAGATAGAGTCCGAATTCCGCCCACTGGAAGAATGATTTTTTTCAGTCCAAGCTTTTCGTGAACCCCGTCATCAAAGGCAGCCTGAGAGATAAAGGTAATAGAACTTTTTGATAAGGCAGTTCCGAATTGGGCATACATCGGTCTGTATATATATGGCTGTGGTGTCGGGATAGAAGCATTGGCATCCCCCATTAATCCAGTTACGGCCAGTCCATTTTTAAGGACCATTTCAGGCTTGACCCCAAAGAATTTAGGAGACCAAAGAACTAAATCTGCTATTTTCCCGATTTCGATCGACCCGATATGGTTAGAAACTCCATGGGTAATCGCAGGGTTAATCGTATATTTTGCGATATAGCGTTTTACGCGATTATTATCTGCATATTGACTGTCGCCAGACATAATGCCTCTTTGCTTCTTCATTTTATCGGCTACTTGCCAAGTGCGCAAAACGACTTCTCCAACACGGCCCATTGCCTGAGCATCGGAACTGACCATGCTGAACACACCCATATCCTGAAGAATATCTTCAGCAGCAATCGTTTCCCTTCTAATTCTTGAATCTGCAAACGCAATATCTTCCGGAACAGATGGGTTTAAATGATGGCAAACCATAACCATATCAAGATGCTCATCAATTGTATTTACTGTATAAGGGAGGGTTGGATTGGTAGATGAAGGCAGGATGTTATGGTATCCCGCAGATTTGATTAAATCGGGGGCATGTCCTCCGCCAGCTCCTTCTGTATGATACATATGCAGAACTCGATCTTTCACAGCAGCCATTGTTGTTTCCATAAATCCGCTTTCGTTCAATGTATCTGCGTGAAGAGCAACTTGAATATCATATTCGTCCGCAACTCTCAGTGCATAGTCAAGGGATGAACCAGTGGCTCCCCAGTCTTCGTGAACTTTTAATCCGATAACGCCAGCTTTCACTTGCTCTGCTAAAGGCGCGATGGATGCAGCATGGCCTTTGCCTGTAAAGCCAACGTTAATCGGCAACCCTTCGGCAGCTTCCAGCATACGGTGAATATTCCATTCGCCTGGAGTAACGGTAGTAGCCCGCGATCCGGCTGCTGGTCCAGTTCCACCGCCAATTAATGTCGTTGTGCCCGATGTTAATGCTGTTTGCACTTGTTCAGGATTAATAAAATGCACATGTGTATCGATAGCGCCAGCTGTTACGATTAAGCCTTCTCCAGCAATGATTTCTGTTGCTGCACCAATGATGATATCTACATGATCCATGATGAGCGGATTGCCGCTTTTCCCGATACCAGAAATCTTGCCGTCTTTAATGGCAATATCTGCTTTGTAAATACCTGTGTAATCAAAAATAACGACGTTTGTAATAACAGTATCTGCTACACCTTCACCGCGTGTTGCTAAAGGGTGCTGTCCCATACCGTCACGAATCACTTTCCCGCCGCCAAAAACAACCTCTTCTCCGTAGGTTGTATGATCTTTCTCAATTTGAATAAATAAGTCAGTATCTGCTAGACGGATTGAGTCGCCAGTTGTTGGCCCGTACATTTCAGCATACTGTTTTCTGGACATTTTAAAACTCATCCATTACCCCTACTTTCTAATGAGCCATCTACTTTATTATTGAAACCGTATACACGGCGTTCGCCTGCAAATGGAATAAGCTGGATTTCCTTTTCATCGCCAGGTTCAAAACGAACGGCTGCTCCAGCAGGGACATTTAATCGCTTGCCGTAAGCTTTTTCCCTGTCAAATTGGAGAGCCTCGTTCACTTCGTAAAAATGAAAATGCGAGCCTATTTGAACAGGGCGATCTCCCGTATTGGTAACAGAAATAATAAAGACTTCTTTTCCTTCGTTAATGATAATATCTTCCTCTTTTAAGATGTACTCACCTGGCAGCATGTAACGAACCTCCTGTTTATCTGATTGGACTGTGTACAGTGACTAATTTTGTTCCATCTGGAAATGTCACTTCGACTTGAATATCATTAATCATTTCTGGTATTCCGTCCATGACATCTTCTCTTGATAAAATCGTTGCTCCATACTCCATAAGTTCGGCGACTGTTTTCCCATCTCTTGCACCTTCCATTACTTCATAAGTAATGAGAGCAACAGCCTCTGGATGATTTAATTTTAATCCTCTATCCTTCCGGCGTTTGGCAAGATCAGCAGCCACGACAATCATGAGCTTGTCAATTTCACGTGGCAATAGATGCATCATATACCCCTCCTTCTATTAGTTAATCATTAATATTTAAGGGACTTAATTCTCAATTGTTTTCCATTTAAAAATCGCTGTACAGCCCCCTACTAGAAGGATTCTAGCATAAAAAAAATTGAAGGTGAAGGTAAACCTTTTTATAAATGAAAAACAAAATTTTAAGGGAAATAAAGGGACTTTTCCCACTAAAGTATACCCAATTCACGTATGGATTAAATCAGTGTGTTGGATAATTTAGGATTATGGAGATTTTCTAATGAGTGATATTAGTGGCGGCCATTAATAAGATTAAATTTATGTATGTTGACATATCATATTATACGCCATATAATATCATTAACACACATACTATACGACATATAATATATGCAGCAATATAATACGATCAATAGGAGGTGCAGCTATGTCTTTTCAACTTGGATCAGCGCTACTTGATGCCTGTGTACTTGCAATCTTAGCGAAGGAGGATGCTTACGGATATTCACTGACCCAGGAGGTTCGCGAGGTGATGGATATTTCTGAATCAACCCTTTACCCTGTACTGCGCAGATTGCAAAAAGGTGAGTATTTAACAACCTATGATCAGCCATTCCAAGGAAGAAACCGAAGATATTATCGGATTACAGATAGCGGCCGAGCTAAATATGAAGAACTGCTCAGGGATTGGACAGATTATAAAATAAAAATTGATACGGTTTTACTAGGGGGATTAAAAAGTGAATAAAGAGTCGTATTTAAGGGAATTGCAGCGCAAACTTAGGAAATTGCCACATGAGGAAGTAAATGCAGCCTTAGATTATTACAGTGAATATTTTGATGAAGCAGGAGAAGAAAATACTCAAAATGTAATTGGAAAATTAGGTTCACCTGCCCAGGTAGCCTCACAAATTTTAGCCGATTATGCAGTAAAAGGATTGGATACTGAATCTGAGTCTGCTAAAAAGGGACTTTCTGCAATTTGGTTTATTATTCTAGCAATTCTCGCTTCACCAATTGCTTTGCCATTGCTCATTTCAGTTTTTGCTCTAGTTTTTTCCGCAGTAATTGTGTGTGTAGCATTTATTTTTACTTTCTTTGTAACGATCGCAGCTTTAACCTTATCGGGAATTGTCAGCATAGTAGCTGGCTTCTCAGTTATTGGGCAGCATTGGCAGACTTCTCTTTTCTTCGTTGGAACTGGATTGATTGTCTCTGGAATTGGCATTCTATTATTCTCGCCGCTAGTATCCGTTACTAAAAGTATGAGTTTAGCCTTAGCAAAATGGCTAAAGAGGTTATTTGATAAAGTGACGAGAAGACGTAAGGAGGCGATTTAATTGAAGAAGAAGACGAAAGTATTAACAATGATTGCTAGCGGGATGCTTGTCATTGGGATCGTGCTTGCGGTCATTGGCCTCACTGCTGGAGCTAAATTCGGGATTACAAATACGAAGGATGGATTTAAAGTATTAGGACTAGAAGATCAAATAATAGAGGAATTGCCTCTCCCTGCTTTTACAAAGATTACTAGCAATCTCAATGATGTCGATATTGAAGTTATCCCTTCAAATGAGTATGGATTAAAGATTGAAAGACAAGAAGAAATTGAAATCAACTACAAAGTTGACAATGATACGCTTGTTATAGAAGAAAGTAAGCAAAATGTTCCGCTGCTATTTGTAAATCTGACTTTTACTAGAATCCCGGACAACGTCATTAAGGTCTATGTTCCTAAAAAAGTGAAATTCTCGGAAATCCTCATAAATAACCAATTTGGCGATGTACGATTGGAAGGGGTAAGTAGTGATAAAATAAGCATTGATTCAAATGATGGGGATCTTATTTTTAATAACGTGGAAGCAAATAAACTAAAAATTGTTAATCAGTATGGAGATATAAATGGAAGAAATGTGACTACAGAAGAACTAGTCATTGTGCTGAATGATGCCGATGCCGAGTTTGATAAGTTGAACGCAGCATCGACCGTTTTGAATAATCAATTTGGCGATATCACTTTCCGAAACTTTAGCAGCAAAGGGTTGAATATTCAAAGCAATGACGGAGATATCGCTATCCATGGTTTACTCTTTGGAACCACCTCTATTCATTCCAACTTTGGCGATGTTCAGGTGCACCTTCTAAATAAGGAGTCAGAAATAGACTATAGCATCCTAAATTCTTTTGGGGATATAACCGTTAATAATACTGACTATGAAAAACACGTTATAAATGAAGGAAATGGAAGTCATAGACTAAATATCACTGCTAAAGATGGCGATGTGGAAGTTACGTTTTAATTGGAATCATTGAATGTAGAAAATTTGTAAATAGCATTTTAATCAGCAGACCAAATCGCATATGATTTGGTCTTTTATTATTCTTGTTATATAAATTATTTACATTTAGACTTGTAGAACAGGAATACGGAGCACCAACAGAACTTAATTATCCCGCTATTATTATACGCTGGCAGCTGGTATTCTAGAGAGAATTCCAACATATAAAGATCAAATTATTCAACTGACTAAGGATTTTATGTTTCGATTGGATTGTGGCTTTCTATTTTCCTTAAAGGAATCCAGAAAAGGCTTCCTTCACTATCCATTCGTTACGGTCTAATGGACGTTGATTATGATTATGTACCAATCTAAAATATTTTTGTTAGCAAGACCTTCAACTAGGCCTTTAGTCAAAAGGTATAGAGCCAGGTCCTCTAGAATCTTTAAATACAACCATGCAGCATATAAAATACGCCTATCTACCAATAGAAATTTGCAAGCTAATCTAGTATTCTTTAATACTAAAAACAAATAATGAAGACGAAACATTTAGTGTGAAAATAATAGAAGAGAAATCGGGAGGCATGATTATGTTAGAGTTCGAAGGATATATAGACGAAAACGCCAAAATTAAGGTAATTGGAGTTGGCGGCGGGGGAAACAATGCCGTGAACCGGATGATTGAGGACGGTGTAGAGGGCGTTGAGTTTATTGCCGTTAACACGGATGCTCAGGCTCTTAAACAGTCGAGGGCAGAGATCACGATGCAAATTGGCTCTAAATTGACGAGAGGCTTAGGGGCGGGCGCAAACCCGGAAGTAGGAAGGAAGGCAGTTGAAGAAAGTAAAAAACAGATCCAGGAATTATTAAAAGGTGCTGACATGGTTTTCGTCACAGCTGGAATGGGTGGTGGCACAGGAACAGGAGCAGCGCCTGCTATTGCAAAAATTGCCCGTGAACTTGGTGCCTTGACGATTGGAGTGGTCACGCGTCCATTCAAATTCGAAGGGCGCAAGCGTTCTGCCAATGCGGCCAGCGGCATTGAGCTCATGAAGGAAGCCGTAGACACATTAATTATTATTCCCAATGATCGCCTGTTGGAGATAGTCGATAAAAAAACACCTATGGTTGAAGCTTTCCGTGAAGCAGATAATGTTCTTCGCCAAGGGGTTCAAGGGATTTCGGATTTAATTGCTTTGCCGGGTTTGATCAACCTTGATTTTGCAGACGTGAAAACGATTATGTCCAATCAAGGAACAGCCCTAATGGGAATCGGTTTAGCCAAAGGAAAAGATAGAGCCATTGAAGCCGCAAAGGCAGCCATTGAAAGTCCTTTACTTGAAACATCTATCACAGGCGCCCGTGGTGTATTAATGAACATTACAGGCGGCAGTGATTTAAGTTTATTTGAAGTCCAAGAGGCCGCAAGCATCGTTGCTTCTGCTTCAGACGATGAGTTAAACATGATTTTTGGCTCTGTGATTAACGAGAACTTAAAAGATCATATTTTAGTAACCGTAATAGCGACAGGTTTTACAGAACAGGAGATGTCATCATCCAGACCGACTCCCCCTGCAAAAGAAGGGATTTCGGACGCGCGTCTAGAAGCACAACATGCCTATGCTCATAGAATTGAGCGTGATGGAAACCCTCAAAATGATAGGAAACAACCGCAGCCGTCAATCGAATCTCTAGATATTCCTGCCTTTTTACGTAATCGAAGAAACCGGTGATTAAGTGTTTACCCCATATACAAACTATAGATGATCATGGATTTGAAGATGGTTGTTATGTTAATGGTTGGATGGTTGATTAATCATGAAAGGTGCTGGATCGTTAATGAATCAGTATTTGACGATGAAAGAACTAAAAGATGCACTATCCGAGCTCGTATCGGTTAAAAATGAACTTACAAACATGAAGAAACTAGTCAGCTTTTTGGTTCAACAAAATGAGCAATCTCGCCTCCAGCAGAATAAGGTTAGAGAACAAAATCAGCAACTTATTCATGAAGTACAAGAATTAAGACAAACCATTGAGGAAATTATGACAGAACAGAAAATGGAACATGAAAAAGTCGCTTCACAATTAGAATGGATCATAGCTACGCAGCAAAAAAGCGTGGAAACAAAGAAAAGTAAATGGCTTTGGCAAAAGTTATTTGAGTAAAAAGATTACCACTTTGACCATTGAGAGGGAATCGAAACCCATCAAAAGCATCTCACAAGTCCATGCATATGTCCTCAGAAAAGAACAAGTCGCCTAGCCTATCTATATTGATATTGGGTACAAATAACCAACTTTTTTTCGCTTGTATAGGACAAGTTGGGATCTGGGAAGGCTGAATGTAAGGAGGCGATGTATGGATGGAGACGTTTGAAGCGTTGTCGTTGATGATTAGCTTTGGGATGTTGGTAATCGCCGTTCTGCAGTTTAAAGATAAGGATAAAAATTCTTGAAACACGCTGAAAAAAGCGTGTTTTTTTGTGAATAATTAAACCTTTATAAAAAGAAACGTTTATTCTTTTCATATTTCCAATACTTTCTTTAACATCCTCAAAGATCATAGCAAGCAAGTCAAACCATGAAGCTCCTTCCTGAAACGGATTATTCTTATTAAAGATATTTTAGAACCTGTTTTAATAGACAGCATTCCAATGAAAACCAAAAAGAATGAAAGGCTTGATTGCCTATTTTGTTTATCTTTATGAATCTTTCGACACTGCCGAAAGGTTTTTTTATATTCTATAAGGTTTAATGCTTAGGAAGATAAAGACTTTGTTTCAATATGAGAATTTTATGAGTCACATGATTGTTAGCTTATTGAAACGGTCGTAACACAATTATAAAGTGCTTGTTCTTTTTCTCGGAATATTCTGTGTTAAGATTGACATCGATTGTTAGATCAGACATAGGAGGTTATGAAGTGTTAAAATACTTGTTTTCATTGATTGCAGCAATAACCCTCTGGTGTTCCATCGGTGCTGACACCCAAGCGAAGGAAGTAGTTGTAAAGAAAGGAGATACACTTTGGGCAATTGCCAATAGACATAATGTTTCAGTCCAAGAACTTAAAAAATGGAATGGGCTATCTACAGAACTCATCCAACCAAATGATAAACTTGAAGTTTCTCCAGAAAAATATTACATAGTTGAATCTGGCGATACACTCTGGAATATTGCTCAAACATATCGTGTTACCTTAGAAGATCTAAATGAATGGAATAACTTAAATTCTGATCTTATTAGACCAGGATTAAAGCTCATTATTTTTCCAAATTCAGCTGCTCAGTCAGCCGTTCAATCTAAAACCCTTTCGGTTACTGCAACTGCTTATACAGCTTATTGTGAAGGCTGCACTGGTATAACTAAAACAGGAATTAATTTAATAGCGAATCCGGATCAAAAAGTGATCGCGGTTGATCCCAAGGTTATTCCGTTAGGATCTAAGGTTTTTGTTGAAGGCTACGGTTATGCAACAGCTGAAGATATTGGCAGTGCAATTAAAGGGAATAAAATTGATCTGTTTATTCCCACATTAGAATCAGCCTTACAATGGGGTAGAAAGCAAGTAAATGTAACCATAATAGATTAATAACTTCGGACCACTGGTATTGTGGTCCATTTTTAAAATGTTTTTTAAGATATCTTACAAAATGCCTTTATGAGATTTTGGAAACATTGTATCCTATCGTTTTCGTCAAGTAAATAAGCATTGAAAATTTCATTTTCTAACATTGAAATGATTCTCACGGTCACATCTTCCTTATGCGAGCCTCTTACTCTATCGTTACCAAGTAGGCATAATATTTCTCTTTCATAGTATTCGACAGTTCCAAATAACACAGTCGACAAAGTATTCACCCCCAGAACAGTACAATAAATCAACTTCTAACTACTAATTTGCTCTGATTAGATTCTAATCTATTAATTACAGAATATTAACTTTACCATTCAGCAATGTGATCATACGACTTTAAAATGGGAAATTCAACATTATTCCCCTCCATTTAACAGAATGGTTAATTTGGTTATGAATGCTATTAACTTTTAATAATAATGAAACATTAATGTTCCTCTTGAAATCTTTAGTCCATATTAAGTGAGCGTGTACCTATTCATAATCCATGAATTGAGGGGGAGTCCGTTTAACACATCTTCATTCCTATAGATATTGATGGTGCGAAAGCTGATTAGTTTTTTCCTAATCTTCAGGTTCGATTCAGTAAGTAAAAAAGTAAGTGATTCTCTTGGAATCACTTACTTTTTTTGTGCAATATTTATGCTACAGTAGGTTTCATTTCTTTCGGTAAGTTTTTCTTTTTATTGAAGAAATTCTTAACATAAGGGACTGCGAATCTGTCAACTCCGTAGAAGTAACCTGCTGCTCCAGTGAATAATAGGATGATTGCTGCAGTATAAAGAACTGGGTTAACGCCTACTGTTCCTGCCATTAAGAAGTTAAGATTCATGAACGCACCCGCAAGTAATGCTGGAATAGTTGCTGCTCCTATGATTAAACCTAAGCCAACTAGGAACTCTCCCCATGGGATAAGAATGTTGAATAATTCTATATTGGGTAGTGCAATTCCTTCAAGGAATGCTGCGTACCAGCCTTGAACTGCAGGATGATCTCCACCAGCTTTTGCAATTGCGCCTTGTATGAAGATACCTGCATCAAATCCACCAGTAATTTTATGAAATCCTGCTTCAATCCATTGAATACCTAACCATATTCTTAATACGGTCCATACTATCGCCATTTTCGGCCCTTTTAAAAAGTTCATCATGAGAAATCTCCCCTTTAATTTTAGTTTGTGAAACTTTTCACAAGATGTATTAAAAAAATATTTGTATTAAGCTGTCAGCTTGGGGTGAAAGTTTGTGAAGTTTTTCACTTACTTTCTACACTCTTAATATACAACGTTTTTATTTAAAGTACAATAGACTTCACAGATATGTCATAACTATAATTATTGCAAAGGTATTAACAGTGTTAATAATTAATTTGAGGATGCTCCAGACTACTTATTCTAATAAATCCCTGACACCGTCATTAAGATCTATGTTCCAAAATAATGATGGCGATGTGGAAGTTACGTTTAAATTGGAGTCATTTGTTTGTTTTGTGAAGAAGAATTGTTAAGTGCATACGAATTAGCAGACCAAATCGCAATACTGATTTGGTCTATTTTGTTTGCTATTGTCATCTTAGCGGACATCAGGGCAGTTATTTGGCCGAGAATGGGGTAATTCCGTTTCTTTGCGGACGCTTGTTCCATTTTTTGTAAAAAAGGAATGATTTTCTTGTGTTATTTCGTGAATAACGTACGAGTGTCCGCTTAGCCCTTAAATTAGGGTTATTTAATGGAAATAACGGATTTCATGTCCGCTTAATTTCTTAGAGTCAGGATGGATGAAAGAATTTAATTAAAAGTTGGCATAAAATTTGCATTTACTACTTATATAAGAACGAAACTATATTTTTCTAGGAGGAATTAAATCATGATAAAAGATATGAATAGTATTCAGGAATTAATGGACTTAGATAAGAAACATTTTCTGCATCCGACCTCTCCTATAAAGCAGCAGCAAGATCAGGGGCCATCGTTTATTTTTACTGAAGGGAAAGGGGTTTACCTTCAAGACATGGCGGGGAACACGGTCATTGATGGGATGTCTTCTCTATGGAATGTGAATGTTGGGCATGGGAGAGAGGAATTAGGGAAAGTGGCGATGGAGCAAATGTCCAAGCTAGCGTTTTCCTCATGCTTTGCCACTTTTAGCAATGAGCCCGCTATTCGTTTGGCTGCGAAGCTCGCCCAAATTGCACCTGGGGATTTAAGTGCCGCATTCTTTACTTCCGGAGGTTCGGAGGCGAATGATACAGCTTATAAATTGGCGCGCCATTATTGGATTTTAAAAGGGCAGCCGAATCGTAAAAAGATAATTTCTCGAACGAAGTCCTATCACGGGGTAGCGATGGGATCGACAAATGCAACTGGCTTGAAGCCGTTCCGCGATTTTACGAACTCATTTGATCCAGATTTCTGCTATGCAGATCATTTTTCAACTCAAGATTTGCGAGATGTGATTGAAGCGGAAGGGCCAGAGTCAATTGCGGCGTTTATTGCAGAGCCTGTGCAAGGAGCGGGCGGACTGCATGTCGCGCCAGATGACTATTTTAAGGAAGTTAGAAGTATTTGTGATGAATATGGCATTTTATTTATCACAGACGAAGTGATTACAGGATTTGGCCGGACAGGGAAATACTTTGGGATTGAGCATTATGGGGTCGTGCCAGATATGATGTGCTTTGCAAAAGGTGTGACGAGTGGCTACGCCCAATTAGGCGGAGTAATGATATCGGAAAAAATCCACCAAGATTTTACTGAGCTGTCGACAGGGACCTTGTTGCATGGCTATACGTATAGCGGGCATCCAATGGCTTGTGCAGTCGCATTGAAAAATATTGAAATCATTGAAGAGGAAAACCTAATTGAGAATGCAGAAATCATGGGAAGTGAAATGCTAAAAGGGTTTAAATGGATTCAAGGCGAGCGGCAAATTGTCGGCAAGGTCAAAGGTCTTGGATTAATGGGCGGCATCGAAATAGTTAAGGATAAACAGACAAATGAGAAATTTACAGCTCCAGTAGCACCAAGGGTTGTAACGGAAGCGGCAAAACGGGGACTCATTTGCAGGTCTGTCGTGTTCGATGGCCAAGACACTGTTGTATTTTCTCCGCCGTTAATCATCAATAAGGAAGAAATGGCAAGAATGCTTGAAATCCTCCATGATGCGATTGCGGCAATTGAAGCGGAGGTTTTAAAGTAATAGAGGTTTTTGGGCGAGTAAAGAAGAATATAAAACTAATAAGAAAAATGATTAAGGAGAGATCTAATTGAAGAAGAAATTATTCATTAATGGGGAGTGGGTCGAGGCAAGTCAATATGTACCACTTAGCTCTCCTTACAGTGGAAAGGTGATAGCCGAGATCCCAGCAGCAACGGTAGAAGAGGTTGAAACAGGATTAGAGGCAGCCTTTAATGCGAGAAAAATAATGGCGGCTATGCCAAGCCATCAACGGGCGCAAATCTTAGAAAAAGTGGTATTTCTATTAGAGAAGAGGGCTGAAGAGGCCGCTGAAATCATTGCTACTGAGGCTGCTAAGCCAATATCTGCTGCAAGGACGGAAGTAGGTCGCACCATCCAGACCTATAAATTTGCTGCTGAAGAAGCGAAGCGAATTCATGGGGAAACGATTCCGCTTGATGCAGCACCGGGCGGGGAAGGAAGACTTGCCTACACAGTGCGTGAACCAATTGGAGTGATTGGCGCGATCACCCCTTTTAATTTTCCGATGAATTTAGTCGCACACAAAGTAGGGCCAGCTATTGCTTCAGGAAATACAGTTGTTTTGAAACCGGCTGGTCAAACACCGTTATCGGCGTTTTTCATTGCTGAGTTATTCCAGGAAGCTGGATTGCCGGCTGGTGCCTTAAATGTTGTTACAGGCAGCGGATCCATCATTGGTGAAAAGCTTGTGAAGGATGATCGTGTTCAAAAGATTTCTTTTACAGGAAGTCCTGCGGTAGGGATTGGAATCCGGAATAAAGCTGGGCTAAAGCGTGTTACGCTGGAATTAGGTTCGAATGCGGCAGTCATTATTGATAAAGGGATTGATATTGATAAAATTATTTCACGTTGTGTAGCAGGTGCATTCGGCTTTCAAGGCCAGGTTTGCATCTCATTGCAGCGGGTTTATGTTCATGAAGACTTATATGAGGCTTTCGTTGAAAAGTTTGTCGCAGCAACGAAGCAGCTGAATATCGGTGACCCGCTTGATCCGGCGACAGATGTTTCCGCCTTAATTACAGCAAAAGATGTGCAGCGGACACTTGATTGGCTGGAGGAGGCGAAACAGCAGGGAGCGAAGGTGGCTGTAGGAGGGACATCTGAGGGGAATATATTATTGCCGACCGTTCTATTAGATGCCGATCCTTCTCTAAAGATATCCTGTCAGGAAGTATTTGCCCCAATTGTGCTGATAAATAAAGTGAAATCTGTTGATGAGGCGATTGAGCTTGTAAATGATTCTCGATATGGGCTTCAAGCTGGAATCTATACAGACAATGTCCATACCGCCTTAACCGCAGCACAGCAGCTGCATGTTGGAGGAGTCATGATCAATGATATCCCAACTTTCCGTGTGGATCATATGCCATACGGCGGGGTTAAAGAAAGCGGAGTCGGCCGGGAAGGTATAAAATATGCAATCGAAGAAATGACGGAACAGAAACTAGTCGTTTTTAATAGAAATTAAGAAAAAGGACTGCAAATCTTTTTGATAAAAGATGATGCAGTCCTTTTTGTTTAGATAAATGAGTTTTCTAGATTTTATCGGTAGGAAAGAGAAAATATCGGCAGCCTTCGCAAATATTAAGGTCACTTTCGCAAATAAATCAATCGCCTTCGCAAATAACTAAGCTACTTTCGCAAATAAGTCTGCCGGTTTTTGGATATATCCGCGACTTTCGATGGATATCCGCTAGTTTTCGAATATATCCGCGACTTTGGGTTGGATATCCGCCAGTTTTCGAATATATCCGCGACCTTCAATTGGATACCCGCAAGTTTTCGGATATATCGCCAGCTCCCAATCACTAATCTCTATTCGAAAATTGGCTTAACACAATCTTTCAATATCGCAAAACAATGTTTCAATTTTGAAAGATTTAACTGCGCTTTTCATGACCTTCAAACAAATAATCAGAAAAATTGATAAATATTATCTTGGCATGGAATTTGCAATATTAGTAGATAAATACTTTCAGTGAGGTGAAGTCCATTGACCCGTTATGAATATGGCGGTGATGAGTTTATTTTTGTGGAATTATCTGAAGCGATGAGTTTGGAAACAAATTTTCAGGCCATGGCGATTACAAAGACGTTGAGAGAGGAAAAGCTGCCAGGAATTCTAGATATTTGTCCCTCCAATGCATCTTATATGATTCGTTTTAATCCTGATATCATTCACCCTGATAAATTAATTTCAAAATTGAAAGAACTAGAACAGAATGTTTCATTAGAAAACTTTGAAATTACAGCTCGTGCAGTTGATGTTCCAATCTTATTCGAAGACCCTTGGACACATGAGGCGTTAATGCGTTTCAGGGACCGGCATCAGGATCCGACAGCAACAGACCTCGAATATGTAGCCCGAACAAATGGCTTTCAATCTAAAGAAGAACTCATTAAATCGATTACCGATAGCCCGTATCTTGTTTCGATGATTGGGTTTGTTCCGGGATTGCCATGGTGCTATCAAATGGTGCCTCGAGAACAGCAAATCGAAGCACCTAAATATGTTCGCCCTAGAACGTATACACCAGAGAGAGCATTTGGATTTGGCGGAGCCTTTGCCGTTATATACCCTGTACAAGGAGCGGGTGGATACCAGCTATTTGGGACGGCTGCCGCACCAATTTATGAAAAAGAACAGCGTTTGCATGATTTTAAAGATTCTATGACCTTCCCTAGACAGGGGGATGTTTTCAGATATCGAAGCATTACGATGGAGGAATACGAGGACATTCGAAAAGAAGTGGAAAGTGGAGATTTCCGCTATTTAACAAAGGAAATTACGTTTAAGCCTCAAGAGGTACTCGAAAATCCGAAAGCATTTTCAGATTCCGTGTTAAGGAGGTTGTATGCATGATTAAAGTAATTAACCCTGGGCTTCAAACGACTGTTCAAGATTCTGGCAGAATTGGCCATTATGAAGTGGGGATGCCTCCATCAGGAGCTATGGATAAATACTCTTACTTTGCGAGCAATTTACTCGTTGGAAACAAGGAAAATGCCGCTGTTCTTGAAATCACTTATATGGGGCCTGTCTTAGAATTTCAGCAGAATGCAACCGTTGCCATTACGGGCGGTGAGATGCCGCCGAAAATCAATGGTGAGCCTGTTTCGATGTGGGAAACGCTTGAAGTGAAGGCTGGAGATGTGCTTTCATTCGATTTTATTAAACAAGGTGCACGTGTGTATTTAGCTGTAGCTGGAGGAATTGATGTGCCTCTGATCATGGAATCACGCTCTACCTATACACTGTGTGGCATCGGTGGCTTTGAGGGGCGGGCTCTTCAAGCAGGTGATGAATTAAAGATTGGCAGCGATAACGAAACAGAAATCGCTACCGGAACCCGTATTAGTGATGAACTGATCCCTGCTTTTTCTAAAACAAATGACGTCCGTGTTGTTTTAGGATTATGCAGTTATCGATTAACAGAGGAAAGTAAAGAACGGTTTTTCTCAATAGAATGGACAGTAACACCGGAAGCGAACCGTGTGGGCTATCGATTTAAAGGGGAGCGCTTAAATTTCGTTGAACGTGAACAGCCATTTGGAGCTGGAAGCAATCCATCGAATGTTGTTGATTTAGGCTATCCGATTGGATCCATTCAGGTGCCTGATGGGGTAGAGCCGATCGCTCTCTTAAACGATGCCGTGACAGGTGGAGGATACGCAACGATTTGTACCATTATTAGTACAGATTTAAATAAAATGGCCCAAATCAAAACAAATGAAAAAGTTCGGTTTGTGGCTGTTGATATCCACGAAGCGCTTGAGATCCGCAAAGATTATCAGGATAAAATCAATCAAATGAAGCAGCAAGTATTAGGACATGTAGGAGGGTTAAAAAATGGCTGAACAAAAAACAGTACTAACACCAATCCCAGGAGTTTTCTATCGCAAACCATCTCCAGATAAGGATGTGTATATAAAAGAAGGAGCCCCTGTAAAAGTGGGCGATGTGATCGGCCTTGTGGAAGTTATGAAAAACTTTTATGAAATTAAAGCGGAGAATGAGGGAGTTCTAGCGCAATTCTTTGTTGAGGACGAGGACCTTCTCGATGCAGGCCAGGAAATAGCAGTCATCATTGAACAGTAAATTTTTTCTGAAGAGGAGGGAAAAAGCGGATGGCTTATTTTAAAAAGGTGCTGATTGCAAACAGAGGGGAAATTGCGAGGAGAATTATTCGCACCTGTAAGAGGCTTGGCATCGATACAGTTGCAGTCTATTCCGAGGCTGATGCAGAGGCGCCTCATGTTAGTGAGGCTACTGAGACTGTTTGCATCGGTCCGGCCCAAGCGAAAAAAAGCTATCTTAATGTAGAAAAAGTTATTCAGGTAGCAAAAGAAACGAAAGCGGATGCAATTCATCCAGGCTATGGATTTTTATCGGAAAATCCGGAATTTGTTCGCCGCTGTGAGGAGGAAAACATTGTTTTTATCGGTCCTTCCGCAGAAACGATTCGCCTTATGGGGAGCAAGCTTGAAGCACGAATTCAAATGCAAAAAGCAGGCGTAAGCGTTGTTCCGGGTACGGATAAGAGCATTGAATCTATAGAGGAAGCCATTCAGATTGCAGACGATCTTGGCTATCCGCTTATGTTAAAAGCGAGTGCGGGCGGCGGCGGTATCGGGATGCAGCTCGTGCATAATGAAGACGAGTTACAAAAGGTGTTTGATTCGACAAAGCAGAAAGCAAATTCATTTTTTAATGATGGCACTGTCTTTTTAGAGAAGTGGATTTCAAAGCCTCGTCATATTGAGGTGCAAATTGTTGCAGATGCTTTTGGAAATGTTCTGCATTTATTTGAAAGAGAATGTTCCGTCCAACGACGAAACCAAAAGGTAATCGAGGAAAGTCCTTCACCGTTTTTAGATGAAGCCCTTAGAAAAGAGCTGTTGGAAGCGGCCATACGTGGTGTAAAGCAAATCGACTACACAAATGTCGGCACAATGGAGTTTATTTTTGACGAAAATAAAAACTTCTATTTCCTTGAAATGAATACCCGTTTGCAGGTCGAACATCCAGTTACGGAGGAAATTACAGGATTGGATTTAGTTGAGCTTCAGCTGAAGATTGCCGCTAAAGAACGATTGCCTTATACGCAGGAAGAGATCGCGAAAACAGGTCATGC
The DNA here is from genome assembly GCF_036962035.1 of Bacillus sp. JJ1773. Classification (NCBI taxonomy): domain Bacteria; kingdom Bacillati; phylum Bacillota; class Bacilli; order Caryophanales; family Bacillaceae; genus Bacillus; species Bacillus sp. JJ1773. Next base: position 12,117 of record NZ_JBALNX010000018.1, on the reverse strand, counting down.
GATTGAATGCAGGCTTTATGCGGAGGATCCGTTCACTTTCTTCCCAAGCCCTGGGGTTATTTCGAGTATGGAACTGCCAGAGGACAATGTGAGGTATGATTTCGGTTTCATTAACGGAAGTACGGTTACCCCTTTTTATGATCCGATGCTTGGAAAAATCATCGTTCACGGCTCATCACGTGATGAGGCTATTAGCAAAATGCAAAAGGTGCTTGAAGAAATGGATATTCAGGGAGTAAAAACAAATCTGCTTCTCCTCCAAAAGGTAATGAAAAACGGCCAATTTATGAATGGAGACTATACGACTCAATTCCTATCAGAAAATTTAGGTCAATTAGTTGAGAGGTGATCCAATGTATAAAGTAGATTTGAACTGTGATATGGGGGAAAGCTTTGGCCTTTATGAATTAGGCAATGATGAAGAAATGATGCAGTATATTACCTCTGCCAACATCGCATGCGGCTTTCATGCTGGAGATCCACATGTAATGAGGAAGACGATAGAGCTGGCGAAGAAATATGATGTTGGCATTGGGGCGCATCCAGGATTCCCTGATTTATTGGGCTTTGGCCGACGCTACATGACTTGTACACCATCAGAAATTAAAGATTATGTCATGTACCAGGTTGGGGCTTTAAGAGAATTCTGTGCTGCAGCAAAAGTGAATATCCAACATTGTAAACCGCATGGAGCTTTATTTATGAAAGCGGCGGAGGATAAGGCATTAGCGCGTGCCATTTTAGAGACGCTTCACGATATCGATCCGGAAATGATTATTTTCGCTCTTAATCAGTCCGAATTGTTTGAGGAAGCAATTAAAATGGGCGTTCCTGTTGCGAAAGAAGCTTATTCGGATCGTGAGCATACTGAAAGCGGTTCGATTGTTTTGACGAGGAAAGGGTCGGCAATCACCGATTATGAGGACATGGCGCAACGGGTTGTCCGAATGGTGAAAGAGGAACGGGTTATCACTCATGATGGCAAGGATACTCCGATTAAAGCTGAAACCATTTGCATTCACGGAGATACACCGGGTGCTCCTATTTTAGCCAAGAAAATTGTTGAGGCCTTAAAAGCGAGCGGAGTGGAGATTGTTCCGATTAGGAAAATAATTTAAATAAGTGTTCATCGCTCCCTTCCTATATAGGAAGGGATAAGGCTGTGATAGGCAAGGTTTTAAACGGAATTATTCGAATTTTAAAAATAAACATCAAGATGTCAAAACTGTTATAAGGAGAGGTCGCTTTGAAAATTGAGCATTCATATACTTTTAAGGGTATCCCAAGAGAAGTGCTATGGCGAACGATACAAGATAAGGAGGTGTTGAAAAGGTCGTTACCAGGATGTAAGTCATTTGTTGAGGTGGAGGACAATGTTTTTGAGTCTGAGCTAGGCATTAGTATTGGTCCTGTAAAGGGAGTTTTTACAGGGGATGTCCGGCAGGTTGATCAAAAGGAGCCTGAATTTTACCGTCTGCTTGTTACCGGGAAGGGCAAGCCAGGTGAAATTGATGCGGATGCTGAAATGGCTTTGATTGAAACAGAAGAAGGAACTGTACTTGAATGTAAGGCAGATGTGAAATTGACAGGTATTCTCGCTTCGGTTGGCCAGAGAGTCATGAGTGGAGTAGCGAAGGTCGTCATTGGTCAATTTTTTAAAGATATAGATAAAGAGGCGAAACAGCTCGTCTAACGTAACTTTATTATTACTGAAGCGAGCCAAGGTTAATGTAATTAAAGGTACAAATTGGGAGGTGCAGTTGATGGCAATCGAAAATGTAAATGTAAAGGTGAAAATCAACGGAAAAGAAAAATGCGCGGATGTAGAGCCGCGAACGCTGCTTGTTCACTATATTCGTGATGATCTTGGTTTAACTGGGACACATATTGGCTGTGATACGAGTCAGTGTGGCGCATGTTCGGTTATGGTGGATGGAGAAGTAGTGAAATCATGTACGATGTTGGCTGTTCAAGCGGATGGATCCGAAATTACAACGGTAGAAGGTCTTGGGCAAGTAGGTAATTTGCATCCAATCCAGCAAAGCTTTTGGGAAAAGCATGGACTGCAATGCGGCTATTGTACACCAGGGGTTATGATTGCAGCGGTTGGTTTGCTGAAGCAAAATCCAAATCCAACTGATGAGGAAATTCGCGAAGGCCTTGAAGGGGTTATTTGCCGCTGTACTGGCTATCAATTTATTGTTGAGGCAGTCAAGCATGCAGCACAGCTAATGAGAGAATCGGAAGTTCAATTAGTAGGAGAGGAGCGCTCATAATGACAAAGGTTGTTGGTGCTCGGCTGAAGAGGAAAGAAGATCCTAAGCTGATTACAGGTAATGGTAGTTTTTCAGATGACATTGTACTCCCAGGAATGCTGCATGCCGCTATTTTGCGGAGCCCGCATGCACATGCCATGATCAAAAGCATTAATGTGGAGGAAGCATTAAAGGCACCAGGGGTTGTCGCGATTTATACCGGGAAAGATCTTGAAGGCAAAATTGGCCGTATCCCTTCCTCATGGCTAGTCCCGGGATGCGACCTGAAGGAAGCTCCACAATATCCATTAGCGATCGATCGTGTTCGATATGTTGGGGATGGTGTTGCACTGGTCATTGGAGAAGGCCGCTATGCTGTTAGAGATGCTATGTACTTAATTGATGTAGAGTACGAAACTCTTGCTCCTGCTGTAGGGCAGAAGAAATCGATGCAAGACAATGCTCCACTTGTTCATGACGATATTGAAAACAATATTGCGTTCCATTGGAAAGCGGGAGCAGTGCCTGAAGAGGTTTGTGAAAATGCCGAGGTATCTATTAAGCAAAGCTTTTATGTACAGCGGGTAGCGCCGAGTCCGATTGAAACACGTGCAGCTATTGGCCAGTATAATCCAGGAAGCGGTGACTTGACACTTTGGTGCACTTCCCAAAATCCTCATATTCATCGGATGGTTTTAAGCGAAGTGCTTGGAATCTCAGAAGCCAAATTACAAGTAATTGCTCCAGATATGGGGGGCGGATTTGGCGGAAAAATCGGCGTCTATCCTGATGAAGCGCTTGTTGGCTATGCAGCACGGGATTTAGGGCGGCCGGTGAAATGGATTGAGGAAAGAAATGAACACTTTACCGCCTCTAACTATGGACGTGATGAAGTCCTTGATGTCGAGTTATATGGGAAAAGGGATGGAACGCTAAGTGCCATTCGAGTGAAAAATACCCATAACGTCGGCGCATATTTATCGACAATGGGTCCAGGAGTTTCAACGATTGATTTTGGATTAATGATTACCGGGGCTTATAAAATCCCTCATGCATCATGTGAAACGTTCGGCGTTTATACGAATACAACACCAACTGATGCCTATCGTGGGGCAGGTAAGCCGGAATCGACGTATCAAATTGAGCGTGCAATTGAGTTATTCGCAAAAGAGATCGGGATGGATCCTTTAGAGCTTAGAAGGAAGAATTTTGTCCAAAAAGAAGAGTTTCCTTTTACAAATGCACAAGGTTTAGTATATGACAGCGGGGATTATGAAAAGCCGCTGGTAAAGGCTCTTGAGATTCTTGATTATAATAAGTTCCGGGATGAACAGAAGGAATTACGCAAGCAAGGAAAACTTGTTGGCATTGGGTTCTCCACCTATGTGGAATTATGCGGATTTGGCCCATCTAAGGTCGCAGGCGCTATTGGATTCCAAGGGGGAGTTTGGGAAAATTCAACCGTTCGAGTCCATCCATCTGGAAAGGTGACGGTCTACTCAGGAACCTCTCCACACGGACAAGGCCATGCAACAACCTTTGGGCAAGTAGTATCAGAAAAGCTTGGCATTCCGATGGATGACATTGAACTCGTGTTTAGCGACACAAAGTCAATCTCGATGGGGTGGGGAACATATGGATCCCGTTCAGTAGCCGTAGGGGGCGCTGCAGTTTCCTTTGCGACAGACCGTGTCATTGAAAAGGCAAAGAAAATTGCTGCCCATGAGCTTGAAGCTTCTGTAGAAGACATTACATTTGAAAATGGAATCTTCTCAGTGAATGGCCAACCAGGCTTTGTACGCACATTCCAGGAAATAGCCAAATCAGCCAATATGGCATGGAATTTGCCGGAAGGATTAGAACCATCCTTAGAAGCTCAGGCCTTTTTCGACCCGGAAAACTTTGTGTATCCGTTTGGCACACATATTGCGGTTGTTGAAATTGATAAGGCTACTGGACAAATTGAAATCAAACGATATATAGCAGTTGATGATGTTGGTCGCGTAATCAACCCATTAACAGCAGAAGGCCAAGTGCACGGCGGTATCGCTCAGGGGATTGGCCAGGCACTTTGGGAGGGAGCAGTTTATAACGAAGATGGTCAGCTATTAACCGGTACATTCATGGATTATGTACTGCCAAAAGCTCGCTTTTTCCCTAAGATCGAAACGGCTTTTACAGAAACCTTATCCCCAGTTAACCCACTTGGTGCAAAAGGAATCGGAGAAACAGGAACGACCGCATCAACCCCAGCGATCATGAACGCAGTTATGGATGCGCTAGAGCAATACGGGATAAAAGATATTGAAATGCCGCTTACACCTGAAAAGGTGTGGAGAGCCATTTCAGAAAGTGAGGGCAAGTAAGTTGATACCTTCTAAATTTGATTATGTGCGCGTAAATTCTATTGATGAGGCTATTCAACAGTTACAGCAATGTAACGGTGAAGGAAAGCTGATTGCTGGAGGACATAGCTTAGTTCCACTTTTGAAATTCAGATTATCGGAGCCAGGCGCTCTGATTGATATTAGCCGCATTGCCGAGCTAAAAGGGGTTCAAAAGGATGGAGATCGCATCGTTATTGGTGCACTCACGACCCATTTCCAAGTTGCGAATGATCCAATTGTAAAAGAACATATTCCTGTATTATCTGAAACTGTTCGTCAAATTGGCGATTTGCAGGTGCGCAACCGAGGAACGATTGGCGGAAATATCGCCCATGCAGATCCAGCTGCAGATTTACCGGCCGCCGCTTACGTCCTTGATGCGGAAATTGCTTTTCATGGAGAAGATGGCCCTGAAAAGATGAATATTGATAGCTTTATAGTAGGACCGCTGATAACGATGCTCCCTGAAAATAGTGTGTTAACGAGCGTTTCATTCGCCATTCCGCCTAAGCATACGAAATCAACCTATCTTAAATTTTTCCACCCGGCATCTGGTTATCCTGTCATCGGAGTCGCCATTGTTGCTGGGGTTGGGGAAAATGATGTTATTGATTACATTAAAATCGCCATTACAGGTGTCGGGGATGTTCCATACCGTGCGACCTCTGTAGAAGATAAGCTTCTAGGCCAAACCTTGTCTGAATCTGTGATTAAAGAAGCTGCACAATTGGCAGCCGATGAAGGGGAAATGGCAAGCGATCTATACACTTCTGAGGAATATAGAAGAAACCTGTGCAAGGTTTATACGGAAAGAGCTTTGCATTCTGTCTTTTATTAAAAGGATATTTTTATAGAAAAAATGTTGTTTTGAAGCAAATAAAAATTGATAGAAATTCGCAGTGGGCTAATGGTGCCCGCAATGAAGAAAATCGCCGTTGAACGGTAACCAAAGAGTGCTATTGATGACCGCAATGAAGAAGATCATCGTTGAATGGTAACAAAAGAGTGCTAC
>NZ_JBALNX010000018.1:0-6375 GCF_036962035.1 Bacillus sp. JJ1773 | reverse complement strand
AAATCTTCGTTGAACGGTAACCAAAGAGTGCCAATGATGCCCGTAACGAAGGAAATACCCGTTGAATGGTAACCAAAGAGAGCTACTGGTGCCTGTGACGAAGGAGATCATCGTTGAAGGGTAACCAAAGAGAGCTAATGGTGCCCGCAATGAAGAAAATCGCCGTTGAACGGGAACCATTGTTTTAAAAAATAGTTTAATAGAATAGGGGGCGGATCTTAATTGAGAAACGCCCCTTTTTAAATTGGGATAATTTAATATTTTTAGGAGGTAAAAGTATGACTGACAATGAATTAATAATTGAAGCCATTAATAACACACGAAAATTAGGCCGAAAATCGGCATTAGCCACTGTTGTAAGTGTTGCGGGTTCAGCTTATAAAAGAGAAGGGGCGAAAATGCTGGTTGATGAGGAAGCCAATATGATCGGGATGATTTCAGGAGGATGTCTGGAGTCGGATGTTGCTGAAGTGGCAAAATCTGTAATAGCGTCAGGCGCCCCTATTTTAAAGACATACGATTTAGACGAGGATTTAGTCTGGGGACTCGGACTTGGCTGCCCGGGCACAGTGAAAATTTATATCGAACCTGTCGAGCCTTATTAAATAATTGATGGAGGGGTAAAATGTTAAACCTATCACCATTTGAAGCATGGTTAACGAGTTTCGAGGAAGAGCAGGAGTGTGTTCTGGCGACAATCCTGCCAATCAATCCATCACAACAAACGAATGAGCCTTGCCGCTTATTTATTTCTGGAAGCCACAAAACGATTGGCGATCTTGGCGATGAGGACATTAACCTAAGGGTAATCGAGTTGGCAAGAAGAAAATTAAATGAATCAAATCCAAAATCAGAGACACGGGTATTTACCCTGCCGGACGGCAATGAGGTTCATGTTTTTATAGATGTATATATTCCCCCAGTTGAATTGATGATTTTTGGTGCTGGGCACGATGCCATTCCTGTGGCAAAATATGCGGTTTCATTAGGATTCAAAACAACTGTCGTAGACCAGCGGGAATTTTACAATAATGAGGAACGTTTTCCAGGGACAAACAGGCTGATCGTCAAAACGAGTGAATTTCAGGAGAAAATTAAGATTGGCCGTAGAACATATATCGTTGTGATGAATCACCATATTGAGAGGGACCAGGAAACATTAAAGTTTGTATTGCGCTCCCCGTCGCCATATATTGGTGTTCTTGGCCCACGCTCCCGCCGCATTCGGATGATAGAGGGACTGGAACATGACGGTGTCTTTTTCGATGAAAATGAACTTAATAGAATGTACAGTCCAATTGGTTTAGATATTGGAGCTGTATCACCAGAAGAAATCGCCCTTAGTATTCTAGCGGAGGTAGTGGCGAAAAAGAATGGCCATTCAGGCGGATTTTTACAAGGATCTGAATATATTCATCGAGTCTCAAATACGAAGGAGCCCGTATGAAAGGACATACAACTAACCCATCCGTTTGTGCTGTAATTCTTGCCGCCGGTACGTCATCCCGAATGGGGCAGCCTAAGCAGTTACTTGAATTAAATGGACTTCCGCTTCTAGAGCATGTCATTCGAGTAGCACTCTCAGCTGATTTTTCCGAAATCATAACGGTTATTGGCTGTGAAGCTGCTAAAATACAAAAATCTATTTCGATAGAGGATCCGCGTTTTCGCTGGATATTCAATGAAGATTATTTATCTGGGCAAGGGTCTTCTTTAAAAACAGGCATTATAAACGCAGGAGACTGCCATTCCGGGGTGATGGTATTCCTCGGCGATCTTCCTTTTATTGCAGAAAGCACTGTTCAATCCATTTATCAATTCGGAAAAGATATGCTTAACAAACAGCAAGAAAGTTTCGTTATTCAGCCTGAATATCATGGAATTACAGGTCATCCCGTTTTTTTCGGTCATCCAAATAGAAATATATTTATGGAGCTCCAAGGGGATCGTGGCGCAAAAGCGATAATGAATAAAATCCCCCATCGTCAATCCATCTCTATGGATGATCGCGGCATTTTATTTGATATTGATACTCCTGAATCATATGATAAAGCGATAAATCAGAATAAATGAAAGTATCTTTATATTCAGGCTATTAATTTCCTATCTGTTTCTATAAAAAGTATAATAGATGTAAATGAGGTTCGTTCTAACAGGAGGGGTCGGATAGGTTGATTATTTGGAAGGATATTCTGAAGCCGATTTCAATCTTTGTTGATGTTCGCAGTTCAATTGAGGATGTTATTCACCATTTTTCCAATCAAAATTTGGATATTGTTTTGGTAACAGATCAAGGGTCTCTAGTAGGTTATTGTACGAAGGAGCTTTTATTGAATCAAATTGCCCAAGCCTCGGACCTAACACAGCCCATTACATATAGAAATGATATTTTAAAAGTCCCGCAGTTTTCTCCGGTTGAATTTTATCATAATGTTTCTTTAATAATTGGGGTTAATGAGAAGGAAGAATTTGTTGGCTATACGACTATTGAACAGGCAAGGCACCACATTAGTGAGTTGCGATTAAAGGATATCAATCTGCTATTACATGGAGCAGGCGTAGGGATTGTCAGGACAAATGTTCATTACCAAATTGAATTTATTAATGAAACAGCTGAAAATATTTTAGGAATTCCAAGTTCATTTCTAATGCTTCGAAATTATAAAACCCTTCTAACGAATGATAAAGATCTAGATAAAGTAATGGACGGGGAAACGCTTGTAAGCGTAAACTCATCGATTAATTTCAAACAAATAAGCGGAAATTTTTATCCTTTACAGATTGATGGGAACATAACAGGACTTGTCCATGTTTTTTTCTCTAGAGAAGTTTTTGAGGAAGCTGTACATGAGCTAGACTTTGTTCGAAATTTAAATTCTGATTTACAGGCTGTTTATGCATCATCCCAAGAACAAATACTCGTGATTGACGGAAGTGGAAAAATCATCCGTGTCGCTGGCATGTTTCTAGGAGACTTTTGGAAGGTGGAAAAGCCTGAGAATATCATCGGGAAAAATATCGATGAATTCTCGAAAAGGAATATTTTTCAGCCAAATGTCTTTGATTTGTGCAAGAAGCAAAAGAAAAAGGTGACAGCCATTCAAGATTCTGCTGGGAGCAGTAGAGTTTGGTCGATTGCGACTCCTGTTTATCACGAAGGAAAATTAGAAAAAGTAGTTGTTCTTTCAAGGGATATAACTCAGCAAAGCACTTCACTTAAAGATCAATCAGAGGACGATTCAGATCAAACCTTACATAATCGACACGAATTAAATAATAACGAAAAACGGCTTGTGTACCGTTCAAAAAAAATTGAACTGTTAGTAACAGAAATAAAAAGAGTGGCCCAATTTAATTCAACTATTTTACTAGAAGGTGATTCTGGAGTCGGGAAAGAAGTATTTGCCCAGCAAATCCATACAGCTAGTCCTAGAAGCAAGCAGCCGTTTGTTCGAATTAACTGTGGGGCGATACCGGAAAACCTGATCGAAAGTGAACTATTCGGCTATGAAAAGGGTTCCTTTACGGGCGCAGACAAAAATGGGAAAGCAGGCTTATTTGAAATCGCTAATAATGGCACTCTTTTTCTTGATGAAATTGGTGAGTTGCCTTTAAATATGCAGGTAAAGCTCTTGCGTGTGTTACAGGAACGGGAAGTGACAAGGATAGGCGGGGTAAGGCCGATTGCTGTAAATGTTCGGATAATTACAGCAACAAATAAGGACTTGCGGGAAATGGTCAATCAAGGAGAGTTCAGGGAAGATTTATACTACCGATTATATGTCATTCCATTTCGTATTCCAGCTTTACGTGAGCGTAAAGAAGATATTCTGCCTTTGTCGATTTATTTTTTGGAGAATTTTAAACAAATGTATGATATAAAAAAAAGCTTCACACCAGAAGCCATTGAAGTATTGGAGACGTATGCATGGCCTGGGAATGTAAGGGAGCTCCAAAATATTGTAGAACGGTTAATTCTGCTGACAGATGGTGAATGGATTCAGCGGGAACACGCATTAAAATATCTGTACGGTGAAGTGGAAAAGAAGAAAAAGCAGCTATTTGTTTTAGAACTAATGCCTTTAAAAGAAGCTGTTGAAGAATTAGAAACCCAATTAATTGAGCGGGGAATGCAAAAATATCGAACTGCCGACAAATTATCCAAGGTGCTAGGAGTGAGTCCAGCAACGATCAGCAGACGAATAAAAAAGCTGAAATAATGAGAGGAGTGACTTCAAATATTTAATTTGCCTGAAACTCATTTTAATTTCGGCGGGGATGAATATATTTATGCTGAAATATCCCGTGATATGAGGATTGAGAGTAACTTTAAGGCATTGGCCGTAACGGACGAGCTAAGAAAAAGAAAAATCCTGGGGATTATGGAGATTGTTCCATCCAATTCATCCTATTTAGTCCGCTACAATCCAGATATCATCCCGGCAAGAGATTTACTAGATTTATTAAAAGACATTGATTTAACGAAAAGCGATCCAACAAAGCTGCATTTTTCAGTCCGAATAGTGGAAATTCCGGCATGGTATGATGACTCTGTTTCAAAGGAATTTTCCTTCCGCTTTCGGAATAGACACCCTTCACCCAATCTATCAGACTTCGAATTTGTCATGAAGGTTAATGGATTTAAAGACAAGGAAGCATTTATTAAAGCCCATTCTGAAACTCCATATTTAATTACGATGGTCGGTTTTCTTCCGGGAACGGCCTGGCATTTCCCCCTTGGATTACAGCCAGACGAAATCATTCAAGCACCTAAATACAATAGCCCCCGAACGGAAACACCGGAAAGAGGCATGGGTCTTGGCGGAGCATTCAATGTCATTTATCCTGTAAGCGGACCAGGTACCTATCAGCTGATAGGAAGGTCTGCCGTTTCTGTAGTCGATCAGCCTAATCACTCAGAAGATTTAAAGGAGACCTCCTTTTTGGCAAGGCCGGGCGATATTTGGAAATACCGTCCAATAAATGAATCTGAATATCATAAGATTACGAGTGAAGAGAAGGCAGGTAAGTATCGCCTTAAAATGAAAGAAATTGACCTATCTCCACTTGAATATGCCGAAAAAGGCAAACAATATATCCAAGAGCTAATGGAGGATTTTTAAATGATAGAGGTAAAGGATGCTGGGCTGTGGACAACTGTACAGGACATGGGACGAGTGGGAAAGTATCATTTGGGTATACCTCCATCAGGAGCGGCTGATAAATACTCGTTTATGATTGGAAATCTTCTAGTCGGTAACCCCGAAGATTGTGCAGCGCTTGAAATGACGTTAATCGGCGGAGAGTTTGAGTTCCATAAAAAATGCATTATCGCCTTAACAGGTGCCCCAATGGAAGCTTATTTAAATAACAAGCCAATCTCTTTCTGGGAATCCCACCAAGTAAAAGAAGGGGATGTTTTGATAATAAGGGCTTGCCCTAAAGGGGTAAAAAGCTATTTATTCATCACGGGCGGTATTAATGTTCCTAATGTTATGGGCAGTAAATCTACCTATGAATTAAGTCGAATTGGCGGTTTTCAAGGAAGAAAATTAGCAGCGGGAGACAGAATCCAAATAAATGAGCCATTACATGAAGCATTCAAGCAAATCGGCAAAACGATACCAAGTGAGTTTATTCCATCCTTTAGTGATTTTCAAGAATTACGGGTAATGATGGGCATTACGGGTTATTTAATGAATGACCTTGCACTAAAAACCTTTCTAAATTCAGAATGGACAGTATCACATGAATCAAATCGGGTTGCTTACCGTTATAAAGGCCCAAAGGTGTCATTTACCGAGCAGAACCCGCCATTCGGTGCGGGAAATAGCTTTTCCAATGTGGTTGATATTGCCTATCCGATTGGTTCTGTATTATTTACAAATGAGGAAGAACTGATTGTTTTGCAAAATGACGCAACAACGGGTGGGGGGTTTATCACGATTGGCACAGTTATTAGCCAAGACCTGGATTTAATCGCTCAATCAAGACCATTATCCAAGTGCCGCTTTATCACTGTAACCATTGATCAGGCCATTCAAGCACGTGCCGAAAGAAGAAAGAAGCTGGAAGCGCTGGTTCAGATGATAAAAAGATAGGACAAGCAAGGTAATCTTCTATTTTTGCTTTTCCTATCTCCCCTGTTTGTACTCTGCTTTTGTATTCCAATGAATTAACTTAAATTCCAATAAGACCCAATTGACCGACCGCTTTTTGTAATGAAAAGAACCAGTATATATTTGCCTATTTAACAGTAGTAAAGGCTCTCAAAATTAAATTTAGCATAGCATGTAAAAGACTATAAAAAAAGCAGGTGAAAAATATGACATATGATTACCAACGTATTTTAGGACTTCCAGGTATGGGCATGGG
>NZ_JBALNX010000160.1:0-1805 GCF_036962035.1 Bacillus sp. JJ1773 | reverse complement strand
CATGCATGGATGTAATAACTCCATATGAATTTCTTACTATTTTTATTTTATTATATTTTTATATAGATTCATAATGATTTTATTTATTTTAAGTACAAACTGCTGCTTTGACGAAAATGAAACTTAAAGTGAGAGCACATCGTATAATAAAATAATACGTTGAGACCTTTACGTCTAAAATGAGGAGAATCCATTTTGAGAGCACTAAAGCAAAAAATTACTTGGAAATTCTGTTTATTTATCGTCATTGCTATTATTCTAACAAATATTCCGTTCCTAGGCAGCTATATACGCATGATTAATACTTTAATCCATGAATCGGGACACGCTTTGATTGCCCTATTTGGAGGAAAGGTTCATACTATATCTTTATTTATGAACACAGAAGGGGTAACCTATACAAGTCATACGAACTGGTTTGGCAGCTTTTTTACCGGAATAGCAGGATATTTTTTTTCATCATTTATCGCCTTTTTATCCTTTTGGTTCATTAGCAAGAAACAATATAAACCCCTTATTATTATTTTGCTTCTATTTGTTGGCTTAAACCTGCTGCTTTGGGTTAGAAATTTTTATGGTATATTTTGGCTTATTTCCTTTGGCGCATTATTTATTCTGTTATTATATAAAGGTTCTGTATCATTTGTACAAAATTGTTTATTGATTATAGCTAGTATTCTTTTAGTAGAATCACTAACATCTTCCTTTACCATCCTCATGCTTAGCTTTATTCAGCCACATGCAGCGGGGGACGCTACAGGTTTAGCAAAAACAACTATGTTTATTCCTGCTCAATTATGGGGATTATTCTTTTTTGCTCAATCGATCTCCTTCATGGTTGCAGGGTTAAAGAAGGATATTTACCGAATTGACAAATAAATGGAATATGAGCTAAATATAAATCAACCATATCTTCTTGAAAGGAGATAACATTTGAATAGAAAAATTGCCGTTATTACAGGAGCATCAAGCGGCTTTGGGCTTCTTACAGCTATCGAGCTCGCTAGAAATAATTTCGATGTCATAGCGACCATGAGAGATACGAATAAAAGCGAAACGCTTTTATCCGAGGCAAGATTAAATGGAGTTGAAGGAAATATTACCGTTGCTGAGCTCGATGTTGCTTCTCAACAATCCATTGAAAAATTGAAGCAATTTATTGAAAAAATCGGCCGTATTGATTTGCTATTCAATAATGCCGGGTATGCAAGTGCAGGCTTTGTAGAAGAAATTCCTATTGAGGAATTCAGAAAGCAATTTGAGACAAATTTTTTCGGAGCGATTGCTGTAACTCAAAGCTTTTTACCACTAATGCGCAGCCAAGGAAAAGGGATCATCATTAATATGAGCAGCATCAGTGGGAGAATGGGATTCCCCGGCATGTCTCCCTATGTCGCTTCTAAACATGCTCTAGAAGGATGGAGCGAATGCCTCAGACTTGAAATGAAGCCTTTTGGCGTCAAGCTTGTTTTGATCGAAGCAGGATCATATAAGACAAATATTTGGTCAAGCGGGAAGCATGTTACGGAAAGATCATTGCATGTAGAATCTCCTTATTATTATTATATGAAACAGATTCAACAATATATTGACAATGGGTCAGAATCATTCGGGGATCCAAGAGAGGTAGCTAGGAAGATTACTAATATAGCCGAGGAACTTGATCCTCAGTTAAGGTACCCAATTGGCAAAGGGGTAAAAAGGAGCTTATTTTTGAAAAATATGCTCAAATGGACATTTTGGGAAAAGTCCTTTCTAAAAATCTTAAATAGATAACCATTTCAAGATGATAGAGCATGTTCTAT
>NZ_JBALNX010000159.1:0-2981 GCF_036962035.1 Bacillus sp. JJ1773 | reverse complement strand
GTAATAATCAATTGTTAATTTCATTTTACTTAAAGGATTCACTATTTAATAATAAACAAATAGGTTTATTAAAAGAAAAAAAAGAAGAACAATATTGGTTTCAGAATTATCATTTGATTTTATATACAGATTTAAAAAATGATTTAGAAAAAAATATAAATGAATATTTGATTCCATATTATGTGAAAACAGCGAAACCGCGAATTAGGGATAGAAAAGCAAAGAACTATATGGATTNNACATAACATCTGGTATCAATAAATATAGAGAATTATTAGTAGATGAAAGATTAGATGTATTTGGTGAAGATCATGAGAATGACAGAGGAAACGGAAGTTAGAAAAGTTGCAATAATGATGAAGCAGAAGCAATTAAGGGATTTAATTTTCAAAAGGCAAATATTAAATTCATTTCCGACAATTTATAAAATGGCTGCATATCAAAACCATTATGACCATCTAAAAGGTCAACGAGGGACAACGAAATACAAAATAGGATTTATTGGTATCGCAAAACCTAGTATTGCATATTACCAACTTTGATGAAATTTTTATACATGGATTTTTCAGAAGGGATGTAATATACATTTTGAATATTACATTGAGAATATTGTACTGGGGACTGTGAAAACCATGAAAGGATTCTCAACAGTATTGTGAAATTTATATACTCTAGAAAAAAGAATTTTGGTTAACCTATTAAGATCTGTTAGTATATTGTATTTCTTTAGAGTAAAGGATTGGATGTTGTGAACAAAGTTTTATACAAATATAGGGCTATAAATGATAATACCCTAAATATATTAAAAGAAAATAAAATTTGGTACGCCAATGTGGCTAGTTTAAATGATCCAAATGAAGGCTTGTTAAGAGAAATTACAAGTACACAAGCCAGTGATTTTATAAATAAAACAAAAGAGAATCAGATGTCCGGATTTGTTTTTAGTATGTTTATGGCACTTAAAAGTAATACATTATTTTATGGATTGAATAATACGGGAATAAAAAAATTACAAAAGAAAATAGCAAGTAAAAAAGGAATTGAGAGAAAATATAAATATATCAATAGGTTTTTACAAGAAAAGGTAGGAAGAGGTTTTACTAATCCTGAAGGATTTTTAAATTCGATACACTCTAGTATAGAGGATGCTGGTATTTTAAGTTTAAGTGAAGACCCCTTGAATAATTTAATGTGGTCACATTATGCAAATAATCACCAAGGTATTGCAATTGGTATAAATAACTATAAAAGTGATGATTATAAAATGGTAAATTATAATTTAACATCTGACATTCCTAAAATTGATCTTACCGAATATTTTTCAATTTTTAAAATTTATAAAGAAAAAAATACGTATGAAATTGCCTTTAATGATCCATCTTTGCAGGAAATATTGCTTACGAAAACAGCTGAGTGGCAATATGAAAAAGAGTGGCGTGGTTTAAAAGGAAAATATGGATTATTCCCATTAAACGGAAATGTAACAGAGGTTGTATTTGGTTTAAATTGTATTAAATCAAATCGAGATAAAATAAGAAAAATTATAGAAGAGAATAGTAAATCAGATATCCTCTTTAAAGAAGTTTATCAGAATCCTAGTAGTTATGATTTCTTATTAAGGAATTGTTAAATCAAATAAACATAAAGAACCCAAAATCAATTTTTTGTTTAAAGGAGAATAAGAGTGATTATACGTAATATAGATATTTCAATTGATATAGCGTCATGGCTCGGCAAACCTATTCCTACTGGGATATCAACCTTATCTAGTAAATCTAATATGTATATAGACTTATTAGAAGTATTAATTCATGTTGCAAAAAGAACTAGTCTTCCTATAAGTTACGGTTTTGCTCTAGGAGATTTGTGGGCTTGGTTAAGATATTTGCCAGCGGTTTCAAACAGCTCTGATCTTAAATTAAGACAAGAGTGGGAAGAACTTGATTCGCACCAAAAAACTATATTGAGCGATGATATGGGTATGGGTTTCTCTTCTTCAATACTTTCAAAAGCTCTTAAACTATTATTTATTTGTCCAACAAATTACATAGTAGAAAACCATCCGAGTATAAGCTTAGGAAAAACTGGGAAAAGGGGACCTAATAAATCGCCTGATTTTATAGCTGTTGATATTCACGGCAAATTACACATAATAGAATGTAAGGGCACTCAAAAAGATAGTAAACAACTAGATTCCCAGTTAGATACTGGTTTTAATCAAAAGAGTAATGTTGTAGCTCCAGCGGGATTTATAGACCAAAGTCTGGTTTCAGGTATATTTATTCCTCAATATTCAAATACAGAAAAGGCGATTTTTAAAATAAAGGATCCGGAGTTTCCACTTAATTTTTCTAATGTAAGTAAGGAAGATATTATTGAAAGCATTATACTTGGTGAGATAGCATCTAGTATACATTTATTGGGGTTTCCCAAGTTGGCTAACAGTATAGCCAAAAATGAAAAACTAAATGATAGTACTTTAGAAAAAATTAAAGAAGATATTAATGTTTTAGCAACAGAAGAATGGAATGGAAAAGTTTTCAGGAAACTTGATATTATCCATAGAGTTGACTATTCAGAGTTTATTGATCCTGAAATTTACGCAATAAAGGTCGAATTAGGTATGGAGCTAGAATTCATAAATAAGTTATTTTCTGAGTCGGATTTTAAGGTTATGGCTGAAAATTTTAGAAAACAAATAGAAAATGGTCAACTAAAAACTTTAGAAGCTGAGTCTACAAACAATTGGACACGAGTGCCTTCACCATTAGGATTTTATATTAAATTAGAAGTTTTAAGATAAAATAAAGATCACATTATATAATAGTCTAATAACTAAATATCTACTAGTAATTAGAAATTATGTTTGATTAAAATGTGCTTTATTAAAAGTTATAGATAAGCAGAAAATAGTTACGAAAATGTCAAACATACTATTATTTAATAAAAATAAATTCTGTTACAGTAGATCACAGTTGAGT
>NZ_JBALNX010000017.1:0-4213 GCF_036962035.1 Bacillus sp. JJ1773 | reverse complement strand
AAAGTAGAAAAATTAGTGCAACTTGCTATGCTTCATTATGTAAAAAAATAATTTTCATCATCTTTTCCTTTGTTAGCAGTGGAAGATTTTTACTGAAATTAAATAACTATATTTTTAACCCCGTCCAATAATTTAGAACGGGGTTATACTAGTTAGAGCTATTAAATTTAATAACTATATTTTCTTTTTACAATTTTCACGGTATTGTAAGCGAGAAAATTAAGCTTTTTTTTCAAAGTACCAAGTGTATTAGAAAATAAATTATAGTCTAACCTTAACCTCAGTACCGTCCTTAGCTTTGACATCTACTAGCACGAACCCCTTATAATTTTTCAGTTCCTCGACGATAGGGTTTAGGGTATTTTTGTCTATTAGTGGAAAGGTAAAGTCCAGTTTTTTTCTTTCGAAGTGCTCTTTTGTCCATTTGTTTACATTTTGCTGAAGAAATTTTGAAGACAAAATGGAAATAACAATGTTTAAAATAGCATATGGAATTGGGATGGTAAACCGAACGTCTTTTGCTTTCACTTTTACATGCATCATAAGCTAACCACTAATCAATGATGACCGAAACGGAATCCCCGTTTGCCGATTTAATATCAACAATTTGGCCATCTAATTCGTTTTCGATTGCTTCAATAATAAGGTTTATGTCTATATCTTTAACGTATTTTTCCGATTGAGGAATACTCGCTGCGATGCTGTGTCCAGCCATTAATACTGCCTTGACAAGTTTTATAGGCAAATTGACCGTGACGTTATCATTTTCGGTTGATACAACACGAATTTTTAATGTTTTATCTAAATATTTAGCTGGTTTTTCAAAAAGCTTATTACCTGTTTCTTCTTTCTCTTTTAATACTTGAATCAGTTCTGAACCCTTATCTGCATCAATCTTCCCTTCTTGAACCATTGTTAACACTCTTGTAATTTCGTCTTTCATGATCCATTCCTCCTATTACTCTTTTAAGAGCTTAATGGCTTCTTCTGGGGTGATTTCGCCATTTTCCAACATGGTGACAACTTTTTTCTCGTCTACTTCATTTTTCTTCTTCTGCACATATCCAAGGGATGTAATGATGTCTGTTAGCTTGCTTCGGACCGTTGGATACGAAATCCCCAGTTCTTTTTCAACTTCTTTGATATTCCCTCTGGATGTTAAAAATACTTCTACGAAATGCAGCTGATCCTTTGATAAGGATGCCAGCTTAGATAATTCAAACTCATTTTCAATCGTAGTGTGACAATGAGTGCATTGCAACTTTGTAATTCTTAAAGTTTTACTGCAGACAGGACAATTTGTAATTACTTGATATGCCATAATGAAAATCCTTCCTTTTTGATGATTTGATTATACAACAAGAAATCAAAGAAATAAATAATAAAACTTAATTTTTTTTGGTCAAAAAATAAATAATATTAATTTGTTGTTTAATATTATTAAGTTTTCATTTTCGTCATTCGTAAAGTAATATATTTGCCATAATAGTTGTAAATGAGTTTTTTTTAAAATTCACGTGCCATCCGAAGGGATGATACGACACATATTTTACATATGTACTATAAACCAAGTAGTGGAGAGGGAGCTTGCGAAAATGAGAGGAATATAGGGGATTAGGCGAGATGAGGTCTAATACAGTAGATAGGGCTCTTTAATCAGAAAGCGGAAGAGGTGGTCGTTGGTTCGTTCTTCTTGAAGGAAGGGTTAGTAAAGGAATGTACGTTAAGAACTGATCATTTTCACATGAAAGAATTGCAGCGGCTATTTGCAATTGTTAAGCGTCTTAATGAGAATGGGAAGCCGATTGACATGATTTCTATTTTAGAAGAGATGGACGGGGAAATCTTGCAAGCGTTGGTGTACATAGGTACAAGTTTTAAAGATTTGGTTTTTTACACCATATTTTGTATTTACAAAAAGTGTTTAACAAATTACTATTATGTTATACGATATATCGTATAACATAATATGTTGAAGAATGAAAGAAGGTTTGTATAAAAATGGCATATAATGGAGGGCCGATGACCGAAGCAATGTATTATGTACTGCTAGCACTGATGCATCCAAACCATGGTTATCAGCTTATGCATGCAATTACAGAAGTTTCGAATGGCAGAGTAAAAATGGGACCGGGGACACTTTATGGAGTACTATCACGAATGCAAAAAGACGGTCTTATTTCATTAGAAGAAGATGATGGCCGAAGAAAAACTTATCAAATTACACCAGAAGGAGAACAAGCTCTGCGCATAGAGTATAGGAGATTAAAATCCTTGATAAAAGACGGCAATATTTTAGAAGAAGGTGAAGAGAATGAATAAGACTGTCTACAAACTTCGTCCCAGTGATTATTGGCGAATCGGGGAGCATGAAAGCTGGTTTGCAGATATGGCTGCTGAGGGATTCCAACTGAAAAGGATGAGACTGCATTTTGCCGAATTTGTTAAAGGTGAGCCCCAAAAAATGAGGTACAGAATTGATGTATCTATGAAGATCACACCAGAACAAATACAGATGTATGCTGAAAGTGGATGGGACTATGTGACGAGCTATAATTTTTTTCACGTATTTTCATCCCCTGTTGAGCTTAATGCACCAGAGATTCATACAGACCCCGCAGAACAATCTTATACATTAAAGAAACTAGATAAGAAATTAGCTAAGAATGCATGTATAACTGTAGCTGCAATTATCTTAATGATCGGTATGTTGTTTTCTATTTGGTTTCTCGATGGGACACCTACCTTCATTTTGGTCGAAGGGATGGTTATTCAACAAACTGTTTTAACCATTTTCTTTGGATATATGGCCTATACATCGCTGCAAGCAGCTATATCCATTCGTGTTTTGCGAAAAGATCTGATCGAAGGAAAACCTATTGATCATCATGCTCCTTGGAAGAGGCACTATCGATTAAATTCTATTATAGCTTTATTTTTTACAATCGTTGTTGGATTGAGTGCTATACTTCCATTCACACAGCTTGTAAAAGGTTATACAAAAACATTGCCAGAAGCAAGTCTTGACTTACCGATTGTCAGATTAGCAGATGTAGAGCAGAATCCTGCTTTGGTTCGGGGGGAATCTTCATATATGAGAGATAATGTTGATTGGGATAATCGGTATTCGTTTGATTGGAGTCCGTTGGCACCAGTGCAATATGATACAGATGAAAACGGGGTAGTCCCGGGAAAAATGTGGGAGGACGGTAGTGGTGAATATTCACCAAGTATTCATACAAGGGTTTTTCAGCTCAGTGTTCCATCTATAGCGGATCATCTGATTTCTGATTTAATGAAAAGATATAGTTATGAAAATAGTCATAGAGAGTTTGTTGAAACAAAGCATCCAGATTTGGATCTTTTGATTGTTCATGAGGAAGAAGAGTCGAAAGAAGTGTTTGCTTCTAAGGGAAAAGCCGTCATATATGTTCGTTATCATGGTTATGCAAATATAAATTCAGTAATAGAAAACATAGTAGAGAAGATGGAGCTAATTTCAGAATAATACTAGAATTTGAATCTAGAAATTAGGCTATTTAGCATCTATGATATTGTTAATATTTCTTATTTTTAGACAAAGGATGGGAATATTTTTGTTATATCCGCAACATTAAAGCTGGAGTGAATGAATGCGATCTCGATGAAAATAAGTTTAAGGGAGAATTTTGAATTGATAATAACAAAAATAACTACACTTTTAGAATCGATAATACCTTGCTAGCAAAAGTTTGAAGTTATAGCAGATTACTGAAATGCTGCCAGAAGTAATTGAAAGGACACAAGCTAATTGTTAATGGAAGGGCTATATTATGAAAATAAATAGGGAAATAATAATTGTAATGTTACTTGTAGTATGTCTACAGAAGAGATGGACCAGTTGAGAAAAGAACAACGGAATTGGATAACCAATCGAGATGATACGGCAAAAGAGGCATCCCTATAATATCAAGGCGGTACGATGTAAGATCTAGAATATGTGGCTGTGTTAGCAAATCTTACAGAAGAAAGATACTATGAATTAGTTGAAGATTATATGAAATATTTTTCATCACTTACAACAAGACAATTTTTAGTAGACAATTAAGATTAGCATAATTGTGGATTACCCAAGTTAAATGGAAATTGGTGGATATTACATTTTATCAGAATAATAAAAAAGGAATGTCCATTAAGAAAGAGACATTCCTAGTATTTTCTAAAAAATGATGCA
>NZ_JBALNX010000158.1:0-2659 GCF_036962035.1 Bacillus sp. JJ1773 | reverse complement strand
ATATTTTACAATGAATCGCAGCTACTATCCATAATAAATAAGATACAGCAGATTTTAATATTAAACCATTTTTACAACTGGCTAAAAGTATCAATCTTATATGGTTCTCAACCTGTGTTATTTCATAGAATCCCATTTAATTATGAAGACTTACCACTATTTATAATTGAATCAAAAAATAATAATAGCTCCGTGCCTCAAATTAGATTTTGGACTTTTCTGGAGGCAAATCAAAAAGATATCTTATCTAAAATAAAATGTCCTTTCGATACAGTTAGCTTAAGAAGAAGAAAAACATAAAGTAACCCTTAACGTTAGTTTAGAAATCTCTGCTCACGACTTTTTTGAACTTCATTTCTTCTAAATGCCTTACCACGAATTAAAATTCGTTTATAGAGTTCTATGTCTCTCGATAGTAATGAAAACAGTTCTTGTTCAGTTATATATAAATTACATTTAGTAAGACTAATTTCAATATATTTCATTAAGCCATTACCACCTTTGTTAGATTTTGATTAGTCTATATTTAATATTTCTGTGATCGAGACAAATTATTCAGAAACATTCATTCAACCCATGTCAGTTGAATAAAGGAGAAGACCAATCATTTATTTGGAGTTACAAATAGGTATATCACTTGCAGCGGCATTGTATTTGCAGACAAATGTGTTTATTTGCGTAATGATACAGAGAAAGCAAGAATAAATTATGGACCAGTAGATATAGTATGTGAAGTGGGTATGGAAAAGGTTTTAGATTATGATGCACGTCTATACTCTGAAATTATTAAAGAAGTTGCTAGCGATAAACCCTATAATCATTTCACTGAGGCAGAGAGGGAAAACATGCTAAAAGATTATTTTTTTTCGAAAATTAATTAAAGTTTTAGTTATCGTTTGTATTCTTGTTCAACTGCTTTGTTTGACTAGATTCGCGGCCCACTAGCGTTAAGGCAAGAATCACGCCATGCTTCAATTTGTTCTTTATATATTTTTTCAACAGTACTCTGCTAGATCTGCTTGATTCACTACGTACTTTTCCATTCCGAATTACGATTAAAACTATTCTTCACTACTCCATTGTTCAGAACCTTGTCCATGTCTAGGAGTGGGGTATCCAGCTAATCTAGCTGGTGAGTTAGTTTAACAAGACATGTACTTATGATCTTCCACAAACGGATGCGTTAGTCCAAGAAGGATTAACGCTTATTTTAAGAATTAACGCTTATTTTTGTGGTACCACTTCAACTTTGGAGCAGGGGTGTTAAAGAAAGAGAAGTAGTTTTAATGTTCATAATCATAATTTTATTAATAATACATGAAGGGGGAGGGGAAATATTATGTAGAATAGAAACTCGACCTATTCTGTCGAAAACGTAGAAATTACATGGGTAAAATCGGAAAAATATATCCATAAACCATAAATTAATAAAAACATTTAGTGATTACATAGGAAATCCTGTTTATATTAATATTAGTAAAATAAATTAACTAAGATCATAGGTGTAGATCACCTGTGGTTTTGCTATAGACCGGAATATAGTAGAAACTCCCTAGAGGGGATGGAATATTTATGTAGTCTTTTTTCATATTAAAAACGGATTTAAAGGGTTTAACCCTAATATCTTAGGTGCTTTTTGTGTAGGAGCAAGTGTTAACTCAATAATAGACAATGATTTTTTTGGATTTTCACTTTATCTAGTATTAGGTTTAGTTTTTTATGGGATTGCTCCGATTAGAAGAAAAAAGGAAATAAGGTAATTCAAGACTAAAATTAAAGAAATTAAGAGTGTCTAAAAAGGCACTCTTTTTCCATAGCATTTTGAAACTCTTGGTTGTACTTTAACCAGTAGTAATAAGTTGACTTAGATACTTGGACTTCATTCAAGCAATCAATAATAGATGATTCACCTGAAACAACCTTTTCAATTACCTTTAATTGCACATCTGTTAACCCTTTCTTAGTTTCAGTTGACATAGTTATCACCTCCAAAATTTTCAAGATGGTTTAGATTCGTACACTTTTTTTATCAATTTATCACCATTTAATTAGCCATCCTTAACTCCCCTATTTCTATTAAACTAATTAAAGGAAAGAACACTCAAATGGAGAATTCTTCAATTAATGAATTTAGAAAGAGAGGTTTAACCAATGAAAAGAGTATTATTAATTCCATTAATATTAGTAACAGGATGTTCAAGCGAACCTACAGTAAACTACGACATGGAATCAACAATTATTGAAATGCAGGAAAGTATTGAAGAAATGCAAGATAGGATAAATGAATTAGAAGATGAAAATGAAAGCTTGAAATATGAACTTGATGATGTTTTGTATCGG
This sequence comes from Bacillus sp. JJ1773, assembly GCF_036962035.1. NCBI lineage: Bacteria > Bacillati > Bacillota > Bacilli > Caryophanales > Bacillaceae > Bacillus > Bacillus sp. JJ1773. Next base: position 319 of record NZ_JBALNX010000158.1, on the reverse strand, counting down.
TTAGATGAAATGGATTCAAGGTTATTTGACATAGAATGGTTTTTAGACATGAATTAATGTCAATATTTTAAGCCGGTCTATTAAAGTTGATGGGAGATTCTTAAAATGAAAAAATGGCTCATAGCAATTACTCTTATATTAATTATTTTGGTATTAACTAATCCTTCTGAGGAAGAGTATTATACCTGGGCTAAGGACAAGATCAAAGAGAAAAGCAATAGTGAATGGTTAAATATCGGTGTTGATTGGTTTGGTGATAAAGTACTTGAAAATACCACGAATCCACGCGATTATGTAATATTTTCAATTTATAAAACTT
>NZ_JBALNX010000157.1:0-2229 GCF_036962035.1 Bacillus sp. JJ1773 | reverse complement strand
TCATGAAAAGGGCCATATTTTTGAATAACTCATTTTCAAAATAAATAGATATTTTAGAGGGAATTGTGAAGAAATGGTACTTAAACTAAAGGGCAGAATACTTAAATAAGAAATTTATTTATGGTAAAATTTAACTGATAAGGGGAAGGTGTTTTGGAAAATTTAATTTTGACATTTTTTATCTTACTTTTAATATCGCTTAATGTTGTTTTCTTTACATTGTTTAAAAAAAGAAAATTAAATCTTATAGTTTCAGGTATCATTATGGTGGTACTTGCTCCAGTGATTGGTTTTTCAAGTGGTGCATTATTTCTTCATTTTTATGATTGGAGTTCAGGAGGAACAGGAGAAGGTGCAGGATATGGTGGAGCATTCTTAGGACTTCTAACCTTAGCTAATGGGGTCCTCATTCTGGTGATTGGAATTATTAGATGGATTGTAAAACTGTTCTTGTTAGGAGGTCTAAAAAGTGAAAAATAAAACTCGTTTAATTATTACACTGATATGTAGTTTGCTTGTTTTTGCTTTTGGTATGTTTAGAATACTTACTGAATCACTTTCTTCAGCACCTATGTTTGTAGCATGTTTTTTCGCAATTACTGGGTTTATCGGAATTGTTGCAAACGGGGCAATGCTAAGAAAATCACAATCTAATTAGACAATCCAGACGTGCGATTCCTAAAATGAATCGCTTTTTTCTTGTTCAACTCTCATGAAAACTTAAAAAGCTCAAAACCCAGAAAAAAGCATAACAAAATTGAACCAGTAAAAACGCTTTTTAAAAAAAGGCTGGGCTTTCTGAGTGTTCATTAGACAGGGGAATCCATTTTCATTCTCTGTGGTGAAGCGCTAATTTTTGCGCTTCATGGATGGCTAACGGGTGCGATTGTTCAACAGGAACGTATGCTCACCATTCTATGGTTATTGAAGACAGAAAAAAGAATGACTGCCCAGGAGTTAGCAGACAGGTTGGAAATGATTGTCCGGACAATCTATCGATATATAGATGCATTATGTGCAAGCGGAGTACCGATTATTGCGGATGCTGGCCATAACGGTGGTTATAGCTTGTTAATTGATTTTAAGAAAGCTCCACTTTTCTTTGAAATGTTGAAGGTTTGCACTTCAACTAATGGAGGTTAGTTGAGCAAGGAAAAATCTCCAGGATTGAGGTTGTGATAAATAAGGTTTCCAAAAGGATAAACAAACATATGATAGATATTATTGTTAACAAAGCGAGTGTATTGATAATGGCAATTAGTAAATCTAAATTCGTCTCACTTACCTTTGATGATGGACCATCTCCATACACAAATCAGATTCTTGACATCTTGGGAACCTATAATATTAAAGCAACTTTTTTTGTTGTAGGTAAAGCAGTAATAAAATATCCTGAAATCGTTAAGCGGATAAATAACGAAAAGCATGTTATAGGAAATCATACTTGGAATCATCCAAAAATCACCGATTTATCAGCAAAAGAGTTATCAAGCCAGATCAAAAAAAACAACTTGGAAATAAAAAAAATAATCGGCAAAGAACCGATAATCTTTCGTGCGCCGTATGGTAAGATAGATGATCAATCCCTTAGAATTATTCATGATTCGGGTTTGAAATCAGTATTATGGAATGTAAATAGTAGGGACTGGTCTTTAACAAGTGCAAAAAAGATTGAAAGACGTGTTCTAAAAAAAACAAAGACTGATAGCATCGTATTATTACATGATGGTGATAAATTTGGAAGTGGTCCGAGAGATGCTACTGTTCTCTCTTTGCCAAATATAATTGAGGATTTAATGCAATCAGGTAATAAATTCCTAACTATTCCAGTATTTCATCAAAAGTGTTTTACTATAGAAAAATGGTAATAATTTAAATTTTTCTCCTGAATAGTAACAAATGTGATGAGTGAAACCTCTGATTTTTTCACCCGAATATTAGGTAGTAAGGAAAACTCTATGGAAATTTTCATGTCAAACGAAAATAAACTCTCTCCATTAAGGTATGTGAGACATGTAAATAAAAAGGGGCACTGCTATATTGCAATAAATCACATTCCCTAATCGTCGCACTTTTACTCCTCATTTCTTATTGAACTAATGGGTGCATTTCTTCAAGAAGGAGAAGTGCTCTTTTATAGAAGTTATTGTACTAACGAAGCAGTTGTGCGGCCGAGCATAGGTCGTATCATATAACGGGTGGGATTCCCTTCGAGTAAGAACTAGCCAT
>NZ_JBALNX010000156.1:0-1078 GCF_036962035.1 Bacillus sp. JJ1773 | reverse complement strand
CTCGTATGCCTCTTCATCAGTGTCAGCCACGAAAACATCTTGAGAAACTCTCCAGTTTTCACGATTAGGTGTTTTACCACTCCGGTTTGCCCCTTCAACTATTGAATCCCAATGACTTGCTACTACTCCGTGGCTATAGCCAAAGCTCATAGGAATGAAACCATATTCTCCTGCCATTTTCAAAGTCTCTGAGTTTCTGCTTAGACCTGCAATTCCAATCGGTGGATAAGGTTTTTGATAAGGTGTAAGATGCGAGCCTAATAAGCCGTTATATTCTATGCCAGGTTTGTTTACACTCCAATACTGTCCTTTATATTCCCATGGTCCTTCTTCTTTCCATAGTTTTAAGATAATCTCAAGAGCTTCTGCTGCCATTTTACGATGCTGTCCTGATTGAGCATCAACATTAAATAATGTATAGTCGGTTGGAACCCCTCCTGCCCCAATTCCGAACATCAATCTTCCTTGAGCTAAATGATCTAAGTAAGCAACACGATGTGCTAGTTCTGCCGGATGATGGTAAGGGAGTAGATGTGCTCCTGGGGCCAGTTTAATTCGTTTGGTTTCTCGAAGGGCTTGAGCAATAATTAAATCCGGTGCGGGAATAGGTTCCCACTCCATGGTAAAGTGTTCTCCAATCCATGCTTCTTCAAAACCTAAAGCATCTGCATCCTTGATCATTTCAATATCCCATTGTGTTGCGTCGTAAAGTGATCTTTCTGGTGGATGATTTGGCATAATAAAGAGTCCTAATTTCATGAGAATTCCTCCTGCATTAATTTAATTTTATTAAGTGTGGTTTCCCACGCTTAATATTCATTAAGCAAAAATCATGCCAATATATATTTTTATTAAATTATTTAAATAATAGGGTTTATCAAGGTTTGCTAAACTGTAAATCTATCTTTTTGTAAAAACAAATTGTAATGGTCCATTGCAGTTGTAAACCAAGTTGTAATAAATGTAATGAAACATTACAATCAATGGGGTCTTATATAAAAAGTATTAATGAATAGGGCTTGCTGAATATCCATATTTAAACTGAGAATGTTTCACATATTTAAAAGTAGCTCCAAAA
>NZ_JBALNX010000155.1:0-4233 GCF_036962035.1 Bacillus sp. JJ1773 | reverse complement strand
GTTTAAATTCCTATTAAGTTGGTCTACATATACAAATTCTATAAAAGGGAGAATTTCTTTGACTTTTCTTTGCCAATTGTGATGGCCCCCTAATATAAGAATTTTCGATTTCTTTATAACTTTTATTTTTTCATCAATTGAAAGAAATACATCTTCTTCTACCTCATCTGCCAAAAGGTATTGACGTAATCCTATCACTTCATTCTCTAATTCTTGAATTCTTTTTTGTAAATCATTCTCTTCTTTTTCTTTTTGATACTCTAGAACTTGATTCTCTAGTTGATTTATTTGATTTATTAGTGTTATTTCTTTTGTATGATAACGAGCCTTTTCCTGGTTGAGTTGATGATTAACTTTTACTAATTCTTTAGAGAGCTGATCCACTTTTACTAGGTTCTCTTCATAAGAACCGTTTGAGAGAATTTGATATAGTTGAAGATAATCTTCTATTAGAAATTGTGTATATATGACAAAGGTAACCAGTATTTGTTGTTCACGTTCGGACATATCTAGTCTAGTAGCGACAGCTAAACTCAGAGTCAGAATAAATTCCAATGTTTCTTTGGATAAATGGTGAACTTTCAATAATTCAGTGTACCTAACACCCATCTCCTGTGAAATTGTATCAATGCTTTTTAAAAGAGTATAAAGGAAGTCTTGATTGAGTAAATGCTCAAAAACACTTTCTTCTAAAAAGACATCCTCTAAAATTGACTTATTTCCTTCTGCTTCGTGTTTATTGATATAATTTGTTATGATTTCATCTAATTGCGGTTGTATCTTGTGATCAATCCATTTATTATACTCTTGAATGCTATCAGAGTACCCACTTTCAAAATGCCTGTTTATACTTACTCGACAATTGTATACAGTCTGAGTAACAAACCTTTCATACCATTCATATCCGCTTTTAGCTTTTTTCATCTCTCTAACTAATTTTGAAATACCTTCACTAGGTATTTGTTCTAAAATTGAATCCATCCTTAATGGTGATTTTTTGGGCATGGACAAATGACCAGTACATTGTAAATATAATGAAAGTTTAAAATTGTACTGATTTATTATACCCTCATTTAATTTATAATCTATTAAATCCAATAATATTTCAAACCCGTTAATAGAATACCCTTCATGATGGTACGAAATAAATTTTGCTATTGCTATATCATATAATGTTGATTCTTCATCTGTAATAAAATCCTTTTTTCTAGAACTGAAATATCCATCGATCGAAAAGTTTTGATTTCGTTTAAAGTAATTCCATAGAGGTTTTACGCCTTTTTTTATTAGAGCCATAGTTTGTTGAAAATTACCTTGTTCAGACTCATAATATACAATGCCTGCTAACCTACGAACAGTTTGCATTTTCTTGTAGGGGAAATTTAATATAGATTGCTTAAAGGGAATTCCTCTTTGGTAAGCATGATAGTAATTAATTTCATTTTCAATATAGATTTTGTTAATATCCTCCGTAATATATTCTTTTGAGGATAATGCCAGAATCATTAAAAATGTATTAAAACTCTCCTCTTCCGTTCTTTTTATATAAGTAACAAGGTCCTTTGAATAGTCATTTGCTGCTAGTACTATACTCATATAAACTAACTCCTTTTATTTTGAACTTTATACTTTTTGGGTATATCTTACTACCATTGTAGAACGAAGTTTCAAATAGAGCAAAAAAATCCTTGAGCACATTTGGCTGTCCTTTAGGTATATGATTTTCTTCGTTTAACTCTTGAAGTGCGATAGGTTAGTAAGGGTTCTTATATACTGTTATCACACGACAAATTTAGAACGTACAAAAAGCCAAGTTTTTTTAAAAAAGCACTTGGCTGCTTGTTAACGTCTTTTTACAAAGTCAGACGCCGCTTGACTAAGTGATCTACTCACCTCTCCTATATTAGCTTAAATGAAAAACCAGCAGCCTTTTGAAGGTTGCTGGTTTTTATAGACACCCAAACAATTACTCATTTAGGACCAAGTCCTCCTAATGCAGATCTACTAAAGTTTGAGCTGTTATATCATTTTTCCCTAATTCATTTATTGTTTTTTTTAGTTTCGAATCATTATGCCGCATTGTGTTCCTGAGCCACTTGCATTTTAGGTTCAGTTTTCAGAATAAAATAAAGTGCTATCATTAAATTTGTGTACATTCGTATTTATGAAGCAAAGTTGTATACATTAATCTCTATTTATCGTCTTAATGGAGTAACTATCATTTAATCACTACACATCCACAAGCTGTTTATTATATATACATCTTGAGTTCAATAATGAAATACTCAAAACAGATGCACTTTAATCCATATCCTTTTCATTTATTATCCATCGCCAAGCATATAGAATCGTCAACAATTCATCTCCATCGTATTCCAGAGCAATCTTTGGCAGTTCACCATTCTTAACCATTATTTGCAATCCACTTCTACCTAAAACTCTGATATTGTAATCAGGGTCTGGGTTGTGGAGATACACCATGAGCTTCTCCTTGTTATAACTATGACCTAAGTTCTCAAAGGGATTCAGTATCTCATATGTTGATAGTTCTTCTATATTCATAATCTGAAGATTTTGATGGACTTCTCTTATCACCTTCAAAAGAGCGTTCCGATACTTTTCTACCATCGCTTGAATTGATATATCGAAAGAGCTGATATCTATTGAGTACAGCCGTTGCAATGTCTCAATTTCACTCCAATAGGCTTCGCCTTTTCCGTATCGCCACAGGTTCTCTTTTTTCAATATCCCAAGATGGTCTAAATGTGACTGAGCCCTAGTAATCTCTGCTTCTTTGTGTTTATGTTGATGAGTAAGAAAATCGTGTTCAATCTTTTTCATGACTTCTTCCAACAACAAATATCTCATGTTAGCATACTGAAACAAATCATTTATTCTAATTGAGTACAATTGATCTTCGACACCAATTTTATTGCTGTAGACGAAAGTCGCAAAATCTCCTTCCGTTTTTGAAGAGGACCAACTGGCAAAATACCTGCTGCCATCTTGTCCTTTCAAATTTACTGGATGTACCCCAAACACTGCACGTTTATGCTTAAAATAATCATCATCTGACTGTTGTTTCAGAAAAACGCTATTGTCTTTCTTGAACGGGTATTCTAACTCGAAAACTCTATATAGTTGATGAACAGACTCCTTTACCAAATCCATTGAACATATTAGTTGCATTAAGTTCAGCGAGGCCACATTGGGATTTTTATGTTTTAATTGAATAAAAGGTAAGCCATTAACAGCTACTTCAATCCAATCCATACAAGAACATATTATATTCCAAAGATTTTTCCCTTGCTGGTTCCGATATTGATTCAGTACGAAGGAATGATTGCTGTTTACTTTTCTGCGAAATTTGTCAATCAATGAAATATCTAAATCCAAAGTATTTCCTCCATCTGGATATATATTTATAGATTATTTGAAAAGTAAAATTTATTATTTGTAAATATGTATTCTTCAAATAGACCTTGACTACCAATAGGCACCATGATGACATTATCGCTAAGAATTAATTTGCTTTGGAAGTATTCAGTCAATAGCAATCTCATTGGATTTATTTCATCTACATTCTTAACGCTTGAATAACCAAACACCCAAAACTTACCATGTGGAAATCCATCCCCAATAGTAATTATTACTTCTTCATTTCCATCGTTATCAAAATCATAAGTGGATGCTTGTATAGTATAATCTTGCGGAATTTCTCCCAAATCATCAAATATTTCATAATCATAATCTTCCAAAAAGAGATTAACTGGATAATCGTCCAGGATTATTCTAAATTTAAAGCCATTAGGCGTGTCTCTACCATATGTTAGTGTCCCGCTTCGATCATTAAATTTCACCGCTTGTTCAGCTTGTTCTAAAAGCTTCTCAGGCCCCCAATAGGTTAAGTTAGGACTTCTTTTATCGTTAATTAAAATAAATGGCATTTTATTAAAATCAGTACTACCTATGTCTATTTCGCTATCTTCTTCAGTAGTTTTAGTAGATACAACAGGCTGAACACTTTGATCTGGGAGCTGGATTTCCTTTCCTTCTACTATATTTGAAGAAATAGGAATAAATGTTTTAAATATACCGAGTGTTTTTACATGATTATTCATAATAGAAGTTTTATAAATTGAAAATATTACATAATCGCGTGGATTCGTGGTATTTTCAAGTACTTTATCACCAAACCAATCAACACCGATATTTAACCATTCACTATTGCTT
>NZ_JBALNX010000154.1:0-2107 GCF_036962035.1 Bacillus sp. JJ1773 | reverse complement strand
ATATGAAATATTCTATGAGGATATTTTCTTAAAAGAATTTAATCAGTCTATTATTAATTAAAAAATAATATTAATGTATAAGCTACTTCAACTGTCTATTAAAATATGAACTGATGTAGCAAAAAGAGTAAGTAGAAATTGATTTACCTCTATTTTTAAACTTGTGTCTTTAACAATTTGTTTCTCCAAAGCCTGATATAATCTTGCTAGTAAATTCCTTTTTTGCGCAAAAAACGATTGTGTTTTCCACTCTTTTTTATATCTTTGTTTCCGTAATACACCATTTTGTAAACGATTGCAAACTAGAAGCAGATGATATAACAGCTTTACGCTAATATATAAATCAAGTAGGAGAGGGGCATTAACCCCCGACCTCTCACACCGCCGTATGTACGGTTCCGTATCCAGCGGTTCATAAGGTGAGTGGTTTCGGAAAATTTATTGAGGTATATTAATCTAATCTAGGTTTAATAACCCGATACGTTCTAAGGGGTTATTTGGAATTGCACGATGAAGTATATAGCTTTTGGATATTTGCTAGTATCCTTTTGAGTATTCTCTCCTTCCCATGCTTTTTGCTTGGGAATTTTTAAATTCATAAGACTATTATATTGAATCGGAGTTTTCCCCAATCTCTTCCAAATGAGTTTGCTGATCCTTCGGCGTATCCATAGGTTAATTTGTTGGATATAGCTTTTCATATAGTAGCGAGTTAAGTTAGTTGGAGATTTTAAAATCGGAATATACGACAGATTCACCCTCATTATTTGGAATTGATTATAAGTGAGAGAAGGACAAGCTCCTTTTAAACAATCGTAAAAGGTGCCCGACCCCAAGTGTAAATATCCTGGATTAGATTATAACCGAAGTTTTGACTGTGCATTTTTTTAGGATGACCATGGTTCCGTTATACTCTTGAATAGTTTGTTTTCTAGAGAGTTAGGAACTCTGGTTCCGCTAATGCAAGAAAAAGACTGCTATTTTCTCATGTTTTTCAAAATTAACGGATTCTCTGTCCTCTTAAGGGACGTGGGTGGGGTCTGGGGCAGTGTCATAAGTGCGATAACAGACATTTTATTCAGAAAAAGCCTATCCCCAAATGCATATATACATTTGGGGATAGGCCTCTTACCTAAATTTCTATGTACCTTTCTAAAAATCACCTTATTTAGCATTAACATCAGGCTGATGCAGTCCGAAAATATTGCCTTCTGTATCCAAATAATATCCTTGCCACGCCATACCGGGCAAAGCATATTTCGGCATGGCTACTTTTCCGCCGTTGTTAATTATTTTAGCTTCCGATTCATCATAATTCTCAACGCCAATTGTACAAACATATGCATTTAAAGCTTGATTTACTTCAGGTGCAGCACTTTGCCGCTGCATTAATGCACCATTGATTCCTAGTTCATCTTCACTTCCTGTCACTACCCCAAAGTAAGGCATTCCAGCAAATTCGCTCCAGTCTTGAAATGTCCAGCCAAATACCTCACCATAAAACGTTTTTGCCTGTTCCATATTATTTACATGAATCTCAAAATGAACGACTCTTCCCATCATTAACCTCCTAGAATATTCAATAGATTTTATTTCTACCTGTGTTGATCAACAAGGATTAGATTACCATCTGGATCCTCAATCATAAAGTTGCTTGGACCTTCAGTTTCTAAATTTGCTTCCTGAATAAAGTTTATTCCCTTTTCTTTAAGTTCTTCTTGTAATACCCTTACATCCTTAAAAGGATTTACCTCTTCAGCATTCTCGTCCCACCCAGGATTAAAGGTTAATATATTCTTTTCAAACATGCCTTGAAATAGGCCAATAATACAGTCTTCATTTTTCAAGATTAACCAGTTTTGATCGATATTTCCACCAAAAACATTAAACCCTAGTTTCTCATAAAATGTTTTTGATGCATGAATATCCTTTACCGTCAAACTAACAGAAAATGCCCCAATATTCATGTTTTTTCTCCTTTCACCAGATAATAGAATACTTGCTTTAATTAAATATCACTTTTTAGGATATTTATTCTCTAAGTAGTTAACAGATTGTTTGATTAGCTTCTTTAATATTTCTAAATCTATGTCATCTAGTTTATTAA
>NZ_JBALNX010000153.1:0-1125 GCF_036962035.1 Bacillus sp. JJ1773 | reverse complement strand
GTACTTTTTATTTACTATTCAACTCAGAACCAAAGTGAAAATGTTATAAAATTTCCCCTTATAGATTTGGAATTGGAAAATTTTACATTAAAATATTAACATACTGGTATTTTAGGCGGAAATCATCTTCGAGAATACTTGGAATAAGAGTTGAACCTAAAAGTGCACATTATTCAATTAGATAACGTATAAAAAGACTTCTAACTTAGCTTCATCTTTCATTAATTCAGATATCCCTTTCTCAACAAATAATCTTTCAATTTTCCAATCATCTGGCTTCCCAATTTCACCGCCAAACAGTGGATACATACATTTGATAACATTTTTAACTCTCCCCGTTGGAACCTCACTAATGTTTAACATATCATCACCAAATTGGAGCATTAAACCCAAACGATTATTAAGGTGTGAATGTTTAATTGATTGTAGCTCCCATAATCCTTCCGATAAACAATTATCTTTTGAATTTCTTGGGGGAGCCTCGTTGTATTTTGCAGAGAGAATTCCTCTATTTCATCCCCAAAATTCTGGAAATGTTGATAAAATCGATATACCGCTCGGTTGAGCAACTTGCCGTTCAGCATACCACCATTTAATATTTGTCTTTCTTCCGTTAAACAATCCTGCTTTGCATAATGATGAATCAAGTAAATTTATATATGAATTTTAAATAATTACGTACGGGGGAATGAACAACTTGCATCCGTTTTTTTCATACTATAATTTGGTTTCTCTGGTTCAGCCTTTAGAACCCGGCTTCCCTTACTTTAGACCATTTATTTTACATAAAGAACCCGAACATGTAGATTTATTTTTAATTGGTATCAATCCTGCAACTTCAGTTTATCCTAAAAACGGAGTAACGATAGATTATTGGATAGAAACATTAATGAATCATAACCTTTCGAATTAAATGAACAAATGAGTTTATTTAATGAAAATTAATAAGTGAAAAATGGTAAATTTGGAATAGATTTATACAACTTAGAGCTTGCAGCACTTCCAAATCTTATATATTGATTAAAAATCATTGAATATCGCGGAAACTACATTTTTATACTTATGGCACTCAAAACGAAAATCCGTGATTTTTTGATAATTTTAACTTCAACTTCTATTTCTGTT
>NZ_JBALNX010000016.1:0-3888 GCF_036962035.1 Bacillus sp. JJ1773 | reverse complement strand
CCCTTCTACTCGACTAGTTAAATAAGGTGCTTGGGTAAAATAGAGATTAAAAGGGAGGGATGGAGTGTTATGGCTTCTGGACGAGATGAAATGATAAAGGCACTGAAAATCATTCTTATTCCAGTATTAAGAGATAAGGGATTTAAAGGTTCTTTCCCGCATTTTCGACGGAGGTTAGAAAACCGAATTGACCTTATGTCTTTCTATTTTGATAAATATGGCGGTGGGTTTACTGTTGAAATAGGTGCTTCACCATCCAATGGCTACACAATTAAGGGTGGGCCTCATATTCCTCCTGATAAGGTAAATACTACGCACCATGTTCCTATGACATGGCTTGAACCATATGAAAATCATGATTCATACAGATATGATGAAGAACCTGTTCCGGATGATATTTACGAAAAATTAGCATATGAAGTTGCTACTCTTTTACCTAAAGCTGAAGAGTGGTGGAATTCAGATAAAATAGCTCGGATTATTAAGAAAAAGACGAAACAACAAGGTTACATAACTTTTGATTGAATATATATCCCGTTATTAAGCTAACGAAGCAGGTTAGTTCAACAAAAAAATCGAAACTTAAAGGGTTTTTAACCGTATCAATTAATTTAAAGGGATTAATTAGGGAGGGGTTTTATGATTTTCGTTATATTAGTGTTATACGGAGTTATAGCAGGAGTTTTCATTTCAAAAAGAAAAATGAAAATGTATCAAGCTGTAATACCCATGATAGCTTTCGCAATACTTTCAAGTGTTGCTTTGGGGCAAAATTATACAGTGAGCTTAATTCCTGAAGCTAACGATGGCATAGGAATTTCAAATTTTTTAGCTGCATTTTTATTGCCAACAGACGGTTGGACAAAAGAAATGTTTTTATCAAAATTCGAATTATATCTTGGCATTTCTATCGCATTCATTCTTTTATATTTTTTACTTCTAATTGTGAAAAAATAAAATCGAATGTTGAAGCGTAAGGCTTATTGTGCTAACTGGTGCTTTACTTCAATAACAATATTCAACAATCAGGCGTCATTATGAAACAAAAAGTAAAAGGGATGATACATATTATGTGTAATATGTATTACCCCTATTTTTTATGACTTTTATAATTTAGGTCTTGATAAAGATTTTTTCAAAATGCCTTTTTTTATTTGTCGTAGAATGCTGGTTTGTGAGGTATTTTTGATCAAACCTTATTTCAAGTAACACTAGAGATTTCCCTCCTTTAAGAAATAAAGGGTACCCTATTTGTATTTTCCTCTTCTTTTTTTGAAAAAGTGAAATGATTTGTAAGTTAAACCCGTTATACTTTTTGAAAGAGTTAATCAGTGAGCAGGCAGGAGGTTTATATGAAATGGAAGAAGAAAGACAGAGGATAGAGGAAGTGCTGTCGGGCAATAAACAAGCCTACGCACAAATTATTAACAAATATAAAAATCCATTATATGCAACCATTTTAAGAATGACAGGAAACCAGCAGGATGCAGTTGATCTAGTTCAGGAATCCTTTATCAAAATTTATCGCCAGCTTGGAAAGTTTGATGGAAAAGGCTCTTTTTCCAGTTGGATGTATCGAGTAGCCATCAATCACTGTATGGATGAATTCAGAAAGAAGCGTTTTAAAATGGAACAGGTTGAAATAAGAGAAGATGATGTCAAGGATTTCCATAATCCCGAAGTGATCTTCTTAAAAAAAGAGAAAAATAGACAACTAGAAAAACTAATTGGCGGCCTTCCAGAAGATGAACGAATGATTCTTCTCCTCCGATATGTAAATGAGCAAAGTTACAGCGAAATCAGTGAATTCATGAGTCTTTCTTTAGCGACGGTAAGAAATAAACTCCATCGTGCCAAGAAAAAATTAAGAGAAACGATCAAAGAGGAAAAAGGAGGGTATTTTCATGAAATGTCCAACGAAAGATAAACTGGAACAATGGTTTGATGGGTTTGACCAAGTCGATGAAATCATTCAATTACATGTAGAAACTTGTCAAGAATGTCAGCAAGTCATCAAGATGTACGCAGAAGAACAAGAATTGATTAAGGAGACGCTCACGACACCAACATTACCTGATGATTTTACAAATCAAGTTTTGAATCAACTTGAGCCATATGAACATAAGAAAAAGAAGAAAAAATGGAAACGGGTGTTGCTTATAGCAGCTGCTTGTGTACTTGCAGTAGGATTAACAACCACTTTAAATCCTAGTTTTGCGGAATGGATTGGTGGATTTTTTACAACAGAACAAGTTGATGAAGGTTTAAGAATGGCTTCTGAATCAGGATTAACGCAGCGTATCGACCAAGAAGTAATGGATCAAAGAATTACCTTTAAAGTGGAAGATGTATTAGCAGACACTTCAAGGGTTGCGTTATCTTATCAAGTTGTAAAGGAAAATGGTAAAATACTTAATCCTCAATTAGAATTTAGAGATGGGAAAAATGTCATTTCAGCTTATGATCAAGATGGAAATCCAATTGAAGGTGAAGGGTTTGGAATGAGTTGGATAAATGATTCAGATTATGGATTGATTGAATTTTCCTTACGTGGGCATGAATCAATCGATTCACTTACGATTAAGTTTGCATTAACAGAATTAAATGGAACGAGAGGAAACTGGCAATTAGAAATCCCGATCGATTTAAAAGAAATTAAGGAAATGACAACGAGGCTCGTTTTACATGATCAGAAGACGAGTGATAATGGGGTAGGGATTCACTTAAAAGAAGTTCAATTTGCTCCATCTTCAAATGAAATTATGTATGATACGTATTTCACAGCTGAAGAAAAAGCAAAAGTGGAAGCACAAATTCAGGAGCTAGAAAATGCAATTGGGGACAAAAATAATTTTACATTTGCCCCAAACTACGGTACAGCCATTCAATATCATATTGAAAATAAGAGTGGAAAGACCTTGTATCGTGTTAATATCTTCCAAGACCAAGGCCATCCAAGTGATTCGGGGCTTATGCAAGGAACTGGGGAAGATACGGGGGAGCTTGGATATATGAAATGGAATGAATCATTTATTCCTCAAAAACAGGAAGATCAGCTTACATTTGTACTTGATGGGGTGATAAAAACGGTCCCATCGAATTTTTCAATAAATGTAAACCCGAAAGAATTAAAAAAGTATCCTCTTTCATTTGAATATGAAGGCAATTTTATCACCGTTAAAAAGGTGGATATGCAGACGGACTTTTCGTTGCAAAAGACATTTCCTCCAGTTGAAACAGAACAGGTTTTAGTCATTGAGATGAAGGGTGGGAAGGAAGTTCCGTCATCAGATCTATTATCATGGGCAATAGTTGATGATAAGGGAGAGACATATGAAGCTTTTCACAGCAGGTCCGTTTTTGATGAGACAGATGAAAATGGTCGTTTTAAGACAAATACGACGCTTACCATATATGGAATGAAAGAGATACCTAAGGAATTCACTTTACATTTGTTATCTGTGACACGATATGAAGAAGTAGAAAAGGAATGGAAAGTCCCGTTATATAAAGATTTTTAAGCTTGGGTTGCTGAGGCAACCCTTTTCCTATTGGACTATAGAGCAGGATGTTTTGTTTCTTTCTTATTATGCTTATAACTTTGTAGAAAATAGGAGGATTAGTAACAAAAAGAGGAAGTTTTGGCATTGATGATTTCATCCAATATGCTCGGTGCTATGATAGGATTTGGGTTTTGGAAAACAAAGATTGTTCAGGAATTATTAAAATAGTATTTATTCTTTAACAAATTTCTGAATGGAGACTGAGAAATTGCGATTTTTATATTGGAATTTCCTTGATGTTGTAAATCCACATTTTCCTGAATTTATCTCTATTAGAGATAAATTAGTTATTCAAGAAAAGGGCGCTTTTCTGAAATAAGGAAAG
>NZ_JBALNX010000152.1:0-5131 GCF_036962035.1 Bacillus sp. JJ1773 | reverse complement strand
ATATTTTACTGCAACATTAGATGCTGCTAAATGGGGTGCTGAATTAGCAACATCTAAATCAAAGGAAAGAATTTATATTGTAGAACCATTAGGTGATTTTGAAAATGATCCGAACTTAACTAACAAAAGATTTTCTGGAAACCCAACACGTTCTTATAGGTCTAAATCTCCTTTGAAAATAATAGCTGAATTAGGTTCATGGGAAAGACATTCCGATGAAGAAATAAATCATATGCTTTCATCATTAAAAAAGTTACGTGAACAAGGAAAAGCTGTAATATACGATTAATCCTTAAGTATACAATTCGCAACATTTTTAGCGCAGATATTAACAACACCGCATAAATGCGGTGTCTCCAAATTGCATTCGAATTGATATGCCAATTATTGTGTTAAAAGTTAACAAAGCATTGATATATAAACAAAAAACGGGACGGTAATTAAAATATGAATTGCGTCCCCAATCAGGTTGTTATTTAATGTTTTCTTCCTGTCATCCGAACCCGTAACTAAATAATTGAGGGCTTTTCTTATTTGCTTTACTTCCTGAAGTCTTCATAAGATATTTCATCATTAGTTACTTGTGCTTTAACTTTGATATCGTCTTAATATTATTCTTCCACATAATTTAGTTCCTTCCCTTAAGAAGTTACCTATCATAGCATAATTTATAATTATTATTATCAGTGCCAATTTAAAATGGATAAACCATTTTTTGATTTCAGTTGCAATATGCAGCAGCAACCTCAGAAAATATTTTGCGAAATATGACAGTTTGGATGTTGTTAAGAATTGAAAGAATACCCCTTCATAATTATTATCATATAATATTTTGTATTAAAGGAATTGGTTCTCAAAAGCTTTGATGTTATACTTGGAGTGAGTACATATACATAAAATAATGCTTCGATAATGGCAAACCTATCGAAAGGCAGGGACGCAAAGCTACGGATCTAAGGCATTTTTGCTAAGATGGCTGAGCTACCGATGAAGATGGATATTTGTTAAGTTATTCCACCTTTTATAGGTGGATTTTTTGCGCGTTAAAGAACGATGGATAGAATGCCGTAGTCAGCGTGAACACCATATTTTTTTCCTGAAATCGGTGTAATAAGTGCAACTAGACTTCTGATTTTGCCTTTTAAGGCTCGCCAAGCGGCGAGTTTTCTTTAGTTAATTGAACTGTATAGTTATTTTAGGACTGTATAAAAATATTAACGTACTAAATATGATTATATTTGATACATGGAATACCGTGTTTTCTTGAAAAAGAGATTACATAACATACAAAGTGTAAAGTTTTGAGGTGATATTAAAATGAAGCTTATTATATGTTTTGCACTTGCAATGGTAATTGTATGCACACTTGTCTTCTTTTGGTCTCGTATAAAGGTGAAATTTCTGCATGAATTATCCAATCAAAGATGGAAAGTGGAGTCTCTAAAGGCTTCCAATCAAGAGTTAGTGGAAACAATAAGCCAGCAGCAAGGGATGCTTTTTAAGTTTATTAAGGATGGCGATAGATTTATTCATACTCTGTGTGAAGGAAGGTTACTTTATCGAATGGATCTTTCTCCTAAGAGGATTATTGGAAAGGAATTACGTGATTTTCTCCCGCAACTTGATGCTGAAGCGGTTATTCAATATTATTGGAGAGCTTGGCAAGGTGAAGATCATGTAACGTACGAAGGGGTAATAAATGGCGTTTCCTACATGTCATCGTTACGATCTATTCGAAAGAAGGGGCACGTGGTTGAGATCATTGGTTCATGTGTAGATATTACCGAAAGGAAGCGGGTAGAAAAAGCTCTAAAACTGAGTGAGGCCAATTATCGTCTAATTACAGAGAACATGTTGGATTTGGTTGGACTCTGGGATATAAATGGAAGAGTAATATATGCATCCCCTTCGCATGAAAAGGTATTGGGATATGATCCAAAAAAGTATGAAGGAGTATTGGCCTTTGATTTGGTTCACCCTGAGGATTCTCTGCGGTTATATGAACTTTTTTTTCAAAAAATTTCAACTAAATCACCATTTCAAGTCGAGTTTCGGTGTGAAAATGCTGATGGAGATTGGGTTTACTTAGAAGCTCAGGGAACCCCTGTAATTGGGGAGAATGATAAATTAGAGCATTTTGTTATTGTAGGTCGTAATATATCTGAGCGAAAGAAGATGGATGAGTTTATACTAAGAACGGAAAAGCTTTCCCTAGTAGGACAATTGGCTGCAGGTGTTGCACACGAAATAAGGAACCCTCTTACTTCGATAAAGGGTTTTCTGCAGCTTATGCAAAAGGAATTACATAAACCAAACTACCTTGAAATTATGTTGTCTGAGATTGATAGTATAGAAAAAATAATACAAGAATTCTTGTCACTTTCCAAACCACATGCCAGTAAATTGGCACCGACTGATATTAATGCACTTTTGCAATATGTTGTTACATTAATTAATGCACATGCCAAATTAAAGAATATTGATATAGTACTAGTGTCTGATTCTGAATTACCAATTATTCATTGTGACGAGCATCAAATGAAACAGGTTTTTGTCAATATTCTTCAAAATGCTGTGGAAGCCATGACAAATGGAGGCGAGATCGAAATTCAAACGATGCGATATGAATCAGATAATATAAGGTTTAGGTTTATTGACCAAGGATGCGGAATTACTGAAGATCGAATAAAAAGTATCGGTGAGCCTTTTTATAGTACGAAGGAAAAAGGAACGGGATTAGGGTTAATGATTAGTCATAAAATTGTCCAAGAACATGGGGGCACCATAAAGTTAGAAAGCACCATAAATGAAGGAACCATTGTTGATGTTATTTTACCTATTGGGATAGGTGAACCGGTCCTATCATTCCCGATAAGTTCGAAGTAGGGGAGAAGCAATCCTAAATGAAAGGGACGAGGAACTGACTTTTGTCCCGAGATTTGTTACGGTACAGGAAATGCACCTCCTTTGATTGATACAAGGATCGTACCAGGAGGTGCAGAGTATTCCCATCCGGGTCATTTAATAACGAGATAATTATTGGATCTGGAAAAGGCTATTTAATTGGATATTTTGCTTATGAAATTTATAGTAAGAAGGAATCAATCATTCATAAATTGCTATCTCATGAGACGAGCGCAATTTTAGAATAGCGCTCTATCATTATGTAAAAAGCCAGATTTAGGAGAATTAGAAGATTTGGGTTCTTCAGGTTATTGGAAGAAGAAAGCTATGTAAAATTAGTGATGTAAATTTATGCTTTTTATGTAATAATTATTTTGTAGATATATAAATTTACATTTCATACATAGTGGAAGTGGGGAACATCATGGCAACAGGAACACATAAAGTAGAAATTCCAGTAGATGTACAAGCAGTTTGGGATTATGTCAGTGATCTTGAAAAATGGGCAACAACTGTCCCAGCTTATAAAGAGCATGAAATCATAAATGACAATCAATCTATTTGGACATTTGAAGGTAGTGTGAAAGGAATTAAAAAAACAATACGAGCGCAGGTAGATATTACTGAATGGAATGAACCTTCAAATATTAAGTTTGAACTAAAAGGTTTATCAGATAATTTTACAGGAAGCGGTCATTTTACTGCAGAAGATAGGAATGGTAAGACAATCATGACTTGTACCGTGGAAGTCCATGCAGGCGGATTATCAGGTGCGGTGTTAACACCAATTATTAAATGGGCTGTTCCTAAAGTAGCATCTCGTTTAACAGAATCTATCGCACGTAAAATTGCCGTATTCGCATAATTTTCAAAGATTGAAAATCGCTTCATACTTGGAAATACCTCCTCTGAAGCAAAGATGGTAACTAAAGTAATGATAAAGAGTTTTACTAGCAGTTATATCATTAGCGGAAAGGGGGTCGTCCAAAAATGGAGGGCCTCTTTTTTCTTATTAAAATTGTGAAATCTAACCGGTACCTTAAATGCTCTCAGACATAATATTTCAAGGGATTTTACAGTTACATAATTATATTTAAGAAGTCCATTGACTTCATAAGGCTTGCTTTGTTAATCGAGTAATATTTTGTGTTACTTTTACGTTGATTGGTAATCAAGTAAGAGTTCTAGAAGCGGATACATATATTAATATTTAGATGCGATTCTGTAGGAATGCTAAACTAGGAGACTATTTAGAGGTTAAATGGAGGTATTTTTAATTTTTTTGTAGAACATGAACTTAATAGGGATTAACGGAGGATTCGTGATGAGAGTTTCAACAGAGAAGATTATTGAGTTAACAACTACGGTACAATGGAAAGAAGCATTCCCGATTATGAAGCAGCTTCGTTCAGATTTAGAGGAAGGGACATACATTGATTTGCTAAGTGAGATGAAAGAAGATGGATATCGTCTATTTGCATTATTTGCTGATAATAATATTGTGGCTTTAGCTGGCTTAAGCTTGAGGGTGAACTTTTATAGTAAACGTCATGTTTTTATATATGATTTGGTAACAGATGCTTCTCACCGATCCCTTGGATATGGAGAAAGACTATTAAAATATATTCATAATTGGGCGAAAGAAAATGGGGCAGAGTATGTGGCTTTGGAATCGGGAGTCCAAAGAATAGATGCCCACAGATTCTACGAAGAAAAATTTAATTACGATAAATGGTGTTTTTCATTTAGAAGAAATTTATAGCATGGTTTTTCATGCTAAACTTGTGAAGATGATGTTTAAATGACTAGTGCAATTAATGGATATCTTGAAAGGGATGTTTATAAAAATGAGCGTGTATGACTTTACAGTAAAGAAAATCGACGGTCAGACAGAGCCGTTGTCTCGTTATGAAGGAAAAGTCGTTCTTATCGTCAATACGGCGAGCAAGTGTGGCTTTACCCCACAGTATAAGGGGTTACAAGCGCTGTATAATAAGTACCGTGATTTAGGATTGGAGATTCTAGGATTTCCCTGTAATCAATTCGGTCAACAGGAACCTGGAACGAACGAGGAAATTCAGCAGTTTTGCGATCTGAATTTCAATGTGAGTTTTCCAATGTTTGCAAAAGTTGACGTTAATGGTGCAAATGCAGACCCACTTTTTCAATATATAAAAAAGGAAGCTAAAGGCGCATTAGGCTCACAAGCGGTCAAATGGAATTTTAC
>NZ_JBALNX010000151.1:0-2974 GCF_036962035.1 Bacillus sp. JJ1773 | reverse complement strand
GTATTAATTATATCTATATTATGTATAATTTTTACAGGTATTTCGGCTAAATCAGGAAGAATGTACTAGTCATTCCAAGTCTAATGAGGAATTATGAAGAAAAATAAATAATTTAGACAAGTTCTTCCCCCCTATCAGCATATCTATAATAATGGACAAACATTTAATGGGGGGAGAAAGCAAATGCCATTTTTGATTTTGAAAAAAAGAGCCATCATCATGTTTTTAGTTATCTTTGTAGCAGTAGCCTCTGCATCAATTTGGTTAATTGTTAACAAAGGTGCGATATCTGTATTTAACCAAGAGGCAAATGAGGAAGTTCGAGAAATTCATATGGTGACAGGAGAATTTAAAGCTAAGCTTCCAAATGGGAAAGAGATTGAGTCATACCGTTGGGACCCGGGAACGATTTTTGTGAAAGAAGGAGAAAAAGTAAATCTTATTATTTCAGGCGTGAATGGGGCTGAGCATCCATTTTCTATTGAAGGAACCGATATTAAAGGAATTGTGAAAAAAGGTGAGGATACGGTTGTCCCTCTCCATTTCAAAAAAGAAGGGATATATAGATTAATTTGTCATACCCATCATGGAAAAGAACAAAATGGACCGATGATCGCGTATATTGTGGTGGATTAAAAAAACAGCGTTAGGAATTTTCCTAACGCTGTTTATCCTTTATTTCCACCAATTGTCATGCATGCTTGCTGGCATTCTTCTTTTATGCTCAGACAAGAGATAGCGTCTCTCAATTTTATCAACTGCATCTTGGCTTACTTGTTTACCCTCGAGATAATCATCGAGTTCATCGTATGAGATCCCAAGTTCTGTTTCATCTGCCTGTCCCGGTTTTAGATCAAGAAGGTCTGCTGTTGGCACTTTTAAATAAAGCCTTTCATCGGCACCTAATTCCTTTAGAAGTGCTTTTCCTTGCCGTTTTGTTAGCCCGGTCAGCGGAGTGACATCTGCACCTCCATCGCCAAATTTCGTATAAAAGCCTGTGATGGCCTCTGCAGCATGGTCAGTGCCAATGACTAGCAACCCGCTCTCTCCGCCAAATGCATATTGGGCAATCATTCTCATTCTAGCCTTTACATTACCCTTCTGATAATCACTTAATGGGTTATTTATTACAATTGAGTTATATTCATGTTGAATGTCATCTACGGCTGATTTAATGTTAAATACATATTCCCGATCAGCTTTAATAAATGAAAGTGCCAGCTTTGCATCTTCTTCATCTCCTTGAACGCCATAAGGAAGGCGAACGGCGATAAACAAGGCTTCATGGTCCTCTTTCCGTAACTCTTCTACTGCCAGCTGCGCCAGTTTCCCTGCAAGTGTTGAATCCTGCCCGCCGCTAATGCCAAGAACATAACCCTTCGCTCTTGTTTTTATTAAATATTCTTTTAAAAAAGTAATTCGATTTCTGACTTCTTTCTTTGGATCTATATGTGGATTGACATGCAATTTCTCCATTATTTCCTTTTGAATTGTCATTTTTCTTCCTCCCGCTTAACGATGCTGTCCCATTCCCCTGATATTATTTAAAGCTTGTTCACTTTATCTTTTACTCTTCTAATATGCTCCATTTTATTATCCCAGCATTTCTGACTTAAGTCGACCGGATATTCTGCTGGATTTAATGAACGCCTGTTTTCCTCCCAAAGTAAAGATAGATTTTCTTTAACAAATTGTTGAATATCTGTCAGTTTAGGTATTGTGTACACTAGCTTACCGTTTACAAATATATCCTTATGCAGCTCTTTTGCTTCAAAATTAGAAATATACTTCTTTATATACGTGTGAACAGGATGGAACATTTTCAACCGTTTTTCTTCCTGTGGATTTTCGTCCTCTAAAGTAATATAGTCCCCTTCGGACTTTTGGTTCTCTTTATTAATAATCCGATATACCCTTTTCATTCCCGGTGTTGTCACCTTTTCTGGGTTTCCGCTGATCTTGATCGTATCGACCATTTGACCTGATTCGTTTTCAATAGAGACGAGCTTATAGACAGCACCTAAAGCAGCTTGGTCATAGGCGGTAATTAATTTAGTACCAATACCCCATGAATCTATTTTTGCCCCCTGCCCCTTTAAGTTTAAGATCGTATATTCATCCAGATCATTTGAGGCAACTATTTTGGCATTTGGAAAACCAGCTTCATCAAGCATTTTTCTCGCTTCCTTAGATAAATAGGCCAAGTCTCCACTATCTAGCCTAATTCCTATAAAGTTTATTTGATCTCCGAGCTCCTTTGCGACTTTTATGGCATTTGGCACTCCCGATTTCAATGTATCATACGTATCAACTAGAAAAACGCAATTTTTATGTCTTCTTGCATATTTATGGAAGGCAGTATATTCATCCTGGTAGGCTTGAACAAGTGCATGGGCATGTGTACCTGAAACAGGAATATTAAATTTCTTACCTGCTCTTACGTTAGATGTTGACTGAAATCCTCCTATGAAAGCAGCTCTTGCTCCCCAGATGGCTGCGTCCATTTCATGTGCTCTTCTAGATCCAAACTCCATCGCCGTTTCTTCGCCTAGTACTTCCTTAATCCGAGCAGCCTTTGTCGCAATTAACGTTTGATAATTAATGATGTTCAGAAGAGCCGTTTCGATTAATTGTGCCTGTGCAAGCGGTGCCTCGATTCTCATAAGCGGCTCATTTCCAAATACAAGTTCTCCTTCTGACATTGAACGAATGGAGCCTGTAAATGTAAGTGTTTTTAAATATTCAAGGAAATCCTCCCGATAACCTAATACGTCTCTTAAATATGTTATATCACTTTCAGAAAAATGGAATTGATTAATATATTCTATTACTCTTTCCAGTCCAGCAAAGACTCCATATCCATTATTAAAAGGAAGTTTTCGGAAATATAAATCAAACACAGCCTTTTTATTATGAATTCCGTCTTCCCAATAGGTTTCTGCCATATTTATTTGGTATAAGTCAGTATGCAGAG
>NZ_JBALNX010000150.1:0-5830 GCF_036962035.1 Bacillus sp. JJ1773 | reverse complement strand
GTATATAAGACCGCCTTTCAAGGCTATTTCCAAAAAAAGTGGTAATTTATAAGTGAACAAATTTATTTTTCCTTATTTTTAAAAAATATTTAGAGTTGTTTGAAATAAAAGCAATTGTAGTCAGGTACATGAAGAAGGAATTTAAACTGGATGATTCGAATAAGTTTTAGTGAACTTGGTTTTGTTGAATTCTCAAAAAAAATGATTGGAGGATTTCATTGAAAACATTTTTTCGTTATATGGTCGACAGTAGCAAATGAAGATGATTTTGATGCGTATGGATGGCTGTTTTCGAAATCGATTGAGGATTATAGTTATCGTCACCCGGAAGATTCGGATTACCCTGCCATGTTGGAGAGAATTAGAAGCTGGAGAGAAATGTATCTCCAAAATGGAAGGGACACACTTGGTTTTGGTTTATACCTTTTAAGGAACGATTAATTTATACTATACTCAGATTTTTTCATGTCTTTTAACTTTGAAAGATTACACTAAACAGTGAGGAGATTGGTTTTATGCAAGTTGTAGCCAAAATATTTTTAGAACAACTCGACATGCATTGCTATAATAATGAGTGGTTTGCATCCATGGATCAGGCGCTTCAGGGAGTCATCGCAGCTGAGGCAGCATGGACAAGTTCGGGAATCAGCAATTCGATTTGGCAGATTGTCAACCACTTGATATTTTGGAATGAAGACGTAATCCATCGAATTAAGGGCACAGAGAATCCGCATAAGGCAGAAGACAATGAAGAAACCTTTGGAAATCCGGGGGATCCAGAAGACGAAGTTGGGTGGGCCCAGACAGTGCAGCGCCTTAATGAAGTCATGAATAAATTAAAAACGGTCATTGCGGACCTTGACGATGAAAAGTTAAAAGCTCCGTATGCAGCTAACAGGTACTCTATTGAGCGTTTACTCAGCAATATCATGATGCATGATACGTATCATCTCGGCCAAATTGTTCTGTTGCGAAAGTTGCAATCCTCTTGGGGTGGCGTTGATTGGTCCTAAAGCACCATAATTCAGCGACCTTCCTCGCCCAGCCGTAGAAGCAGTATTGACGGTGTGAAGCCATTTTCATTCACTATGGTGAAGCGGGTGATTTTCCTGCTTTATGGATGGCAAAACGGGTGTGTTAGTCAAATAAATTAGAACGTATTTGCAGAGCGATCTTTCGCATATTTCATTGTTCAACAGTCCGGCGCTTTTCTTAAATAAGAAGGCGTCTTTTTGCATGTACAACACATTTAGGGATTGAGTTTAATGAGGTGTAAAAAAAGATTGTGAAGTCCTGCACTTAAAGTAAAGGGGGCTTTAGTTAAAGAGGAAATAAGTGATTTTATGATTGAAATCATAATTTAGTTAATTCATTAAAGGGCGCTTTTCTGAAATAAGGAAAGCGTCGTTCTTCATGAAAAGGGCCATTTAATGGAGTATATTACGTTAAAATTGAATTAATTAAAAACCAGAGAAGGGAGGATTCTTATATGGACTTAGCTTTGGAAATTGCGCGTATTTTACTACCTGTTGTAATGGTGGGGGGATTGCAGTATTTGTAGTTATAAGAATGAAACATAAATATAAGAAAGGACCCTGGGTAAGAAAAAAGCCAAAAGCGCTCAAAATTTATTAGATAGTTTAATACCACTCGGAATGATGATTGGTTGTGTTGTTGCTGTAATTCTTAGCATATTTTTCCCAATCTCCTTACTATCTACATTTGGTTTGGGAGCTGGAATAGGTTTATTATTTGGATATTTTGCTTATGAAATTTATAGCAAAAAAGGAGAAAGTTATTAGTAAATAGTTATCTTCCAGAAAATTGCGCAATTTTGAAAAAAATTGTGCGTTCTTTAGCTATAGGGCCATATTCTTGAATAGGAGAAGGAATTATTAGAAGGTGAATCGAATTTCTAAGTTATTCAACTTGGCAGTTTTTTCGTTAATGAAGCAGTCATTTTGACAACAATGACAAAAAACTTAAAATAACACACAGAATAAATTAATGATTCTAAATAGTTGAGCTATATTTGCACTGTACATATTTTTAAGGGAGGAATTAAAAATGGTTAATTTTACGTGGAAAGGAAATCCAGTAACACAATTAGGAAACGACGTAAAGGTTGGAGATAAAGCTCCTGAGTTTACAGTACTAGCGAATGACTTATCACCTGTTACACTCGCTGAGTCAAAAGGGAAAGTTCGTTTAATTTCTGTTATACCATCTATTGATACTCCTGTTTGTGATGCACAAACACGTCGTTTTAACGAAGAGGCTTCTAAATTAGGTAATGTACAGGTTCTTACTATTAGCGCTGATTTACCGTTTGCACAGAAAAGTTGGTGTGCAGCAAATGGTATTGAGAATGTACAAACATTATCAGATCATCGTTATCTTTCATTCGGTAAAGCATATGGTGTTGCTATCCAAGAACTTCGCTTATTAGCACGTGCTATTTTTGTTGTTGATACAAACGACAAAGTAACATATGTTGAGTATATAAATGAATCAACAGACCACCCAAATTATGAAGCAGCATTAGAAGCAGCTAGAGCAGTATTATAAACAAGTAGAGTTATTTTTGCAGCTCATAAGCATTTTTCAATATATCGCAATCCGGCGCTTTCCTGAAACAAGGTTAGCGCTTATTTTCATTTTAGGGCCATTTAATGGAGTAAGAATATCAAGAAAAATTGAATACTTATGGTAATGATAGTATGTGTTTGTGAAAGGTTGTACTTAAACGCAATGCGATTGAACCAATAATATCGATAGATTGTAAGCCTTATTGATATATTCATAGAATCAAAGATATTTCTTAAATAGCAGCTATAAATAGCCCGCCAACATAGTCTGGCCAAGTAAATCCAGTAAGGTTGTTTAACAATATTACCATTAATGTCCCAAGACCCATTGATATGAGGATAACGAATACACCATTCATTAATGATAACTTCCACCTGAACTTTCTTTATTTTTAAATGTAATTTCTTGTTCATCTTCTGTTCATATACGGATTATAAACTAAGGATGTAAATAAGAAATTGGAGGAATGAATAATGAACCTTGCGTGGAAAGAAATGAAGAAAAATAAAGTAAGATTTTTAATATTAGGCTTCATTGTATTTCTAGTTAGTTTACTAACTTTTATTATATCAGGTTTAGCAAATGGATTATCACAAGACAATGCTGCATTAATAAAAAATTTACCAGACGGGCAATTTTACATGAATGATAAGGCAGACGAAAACTATAATCTATCGAAAATAGAAAGTAGTATTCAAGAAAAATTGTTGAATGATCAGAAAGATGCTACAGCACTATCTATTCAAATGGGTTTTTTAAATGATAAGGATGATAAACAACAAAGCGTTGCTTTTGTTACTTCAACACAAACAACATTGTTTCCAGATGTTCAAGCTGGAGAGATCATATTGGATAGCTCCATGAAGGATAAAGGGATCAAAGTTGGAGATATTTTAACGAACAATCAATTAAGTGGTGAGTTTATTGTAAAAGGTTTTGTTGAACAAGAGAAGTTCAGCCATGCACCTGTCGCTTTTATTAATATAGAGAACTACAAAGAAATGTATAGAGTAGATGAAATGCAATTAATTTTCATACCAGGAGAGGACTCTTCTCAAGAATTTACGGGCTTACAATCATTTTCAAATAAAGATTTTCTAAATACCATTTCAAGTTACAGCGCTGAACAGATGTCTTTAAATATGATTGTTTGGTTTTTGGTTGTCATAAGTGGAATGTTGTTTGCTATCTTTTTCTACATGATGAACGTTCAAAAGATTGGTTTGTACGGTATTTTAAAAGCAATTGGTGTAAAAACAAGTAAATTATTCAAAATGATGTGGACCCAAATGATTCTTATTACAGTAACTTCACTTGCTTTTTCTATTACACTTAGTCAAGTCTTTAACATGGTTGCTCCTGAAGGAATGCCTTTTAGTTTAACCATGGTTACAACCGCACAATTGACTCTAGTATTCCTAGTTATTGGATTTATTGGAGCTACACTCTCAGGAATACAAATTAAAAAGGTTGAACCACTACAAGCAATACAACAAGGAGAGATATAATATGTCTATATTTACAATTGATAAAGTTAGAAAAACGTTTACGAATGGGGAAGTTAAGGAAGAAATACTGAAGGGAATTAACCTTTCTCTAAAAGAAGGGGAAATAACAGCATTAGTGGGTGCATCAGGTTCAGGTAAAAGTACACTACTTACAATAGCTGCAGGACTTCAACCTTCATCACATGGAGAAGTACTATTCGAAGGCAAAAATATGACTACCATGGGTTCAGAGCAAATTCGGAAAATACGAGCAAGTAAATTTGGTTTTGTCTTTCAATTTGCCCATCTAGTTCCTTTTCTCACCGTAGAAGAACAACTAATGCTCATGCTAGATGTTTCTGAATTGAAATTAAAGAAACAGGAACAAAAAAGAGAAGTGAATAGAATTCTGCAACTAGTTGGGATGGAGCATCGGAAGAATGCTTATCCATCTTCTTTGTCAGGTGGGGAAAAACAGAGAGTAGCCATTGCTCGTGCAATCATTCACCAGCCTAAAATTCTCTTCGCAGACGAACCAACCGCTAGTTTAGATTCTAAACGATCTAATGATGTTATGTCATTAATCAGAGAATTAACGAAAACATTAAATATAACTACTTTAATGGTTACGCACGATGAAGAAATGCTCTCTTATGCAGACAATATCATTAAAATGATTGATGGACGAATTTTGCAAAGTATAGAGTAAATTCATTTAATAATGATAGAAAAAGTATAAAAAGTATGATAGTTAAAAATAAACAGTAGCCCTTACTATGGAAACGAAGGGCTATTTTTTAAGTTGTAGGTATTTAAGTAATAGGAAACATTTATGACAAGCAATCTAATCGTTGATGACGATAGCAATATTCTAAACCTAGTAAATATACATTTATCCGAACAAGACTATAAGGTTTTTCAAGCCAAAGACGGTATAGATGCCTTGAAACTTCTTCAAAAGGAAAGTTGCATCAACAATGGGACCAATGGGTACAACAAGGAGACTTACAGATCGATCTATTGAGAAGCTTGTAGAGAAATATGCGATTGCATTTGGAAAACCAGCACTAACTGTTCATGAATTAAGACATTCATTTGCTACTCGTTATCATTTCGAGAATAATGATATACCAAAATTAAAGCGTCAATTGGGGCACGCATCGGTTCAAACCACAATGATTTATACTCATCTAACTAATGATGAAATGCGTACAGCTGTAAACAAAATGGACAATAAACAACACTGCAGCAGAAAGACTTTATGCAGTGTTTCTTTTTTTAACTTGATGAATAGAATATGAAGTGAAAGGTAACTTTAAAAGTAATCTGAGTTATATTTAGTGATATTGGGCAATATTGGAAAAAAATCTGTAAAGAAAATAGGGATTTATGTATTCAACTTTGTTTCAAAATACGGTATGTACACAAATTTAGTTCACTCGCTGTAATTTAAGTATATAGATTAGGTTCACAAAAACAGGCAGGAAAAATTGACTTTATGGATTATTAATCGAAAAATCACTTATGTACATAACTTGGGTTCACCGTACATTTTTTTCATTTTGTCTCACTATCTTAAGTATACTTATACATTGAGACAAAATTTATTTAACTTCCGATAATATATATTATGTAAACTAGAAACAAACATAATTACAACAAGGGCTTGTGCTCTCAAGTTGACGAGTGACACAATTATACTTATAAAAATGACATAAAGATACTGAAACTTATTTTATTCCAGTATCTTTATG
>NZ_JBALNX010000149.1:0-3399 GCF_036962035.1 Bacillus sp. JJ1773 | reverse complement strand
CCTGTTTTAAATCAAATCGGAACAGTCTTTATTCCTGTAAGTAATGTCGAAGAAGCACGGAATTGGTATTGTGATATTTTGGGGTTAGATGCAGAAGGTGAGATTTTATTTGGGCATTTATTTATTGTACCAACAAGGAATGGAACTGGAATTGTATTGGATAGCAAGATCTATTCAGAAGAAAATATTTTCAAAACCCCAGCTTTTCATTTTAATGCCCACAATATCGAAGCAGCCTATAAGTTTTTGAAGGGTAAGAATGTTGAATTAACAACAGAAATTGAGCATAATCATTGGTTTAATTTCAAAGACCCTTATGGAAATCATTTGATGGTATGCAGGTGTTAACCTTTTTTCACCAACCGAGGCATAGGTCTAATTAGGATATATACCTTTTTTGTGGAACTAAAGGGGCAGCATTCCTGTAATAAGTTTGTTAACAAATGTACTTAAACTAAAGGGTGCTTTACTTCAATAACAATATTCCACAATCGGGCGCAATTCTTGAAGAGGAATTGTGCCTTTTTCAGTAATCGGACCAGATTGTTGAATAACAATTTTTATGCAAAGTAGATATTGTGAGGGTTTACACTTAAACTATTTGACAACGGAAAATGCAGGTTTACAACGATAAGCAATGCTGAATTTAGGAGTTGTTGTCATTTCAGTTTCTTCTGAGAAATAAGGAATCAATAGTCGAATAAGTAGTTTTATAAGCCATTTAACCTACCTTCAACATGCTGGAACAATCTGATAAGAGGTTGTTCCTTTTTATTTAATACTCTAGATTACAGATGCTCATAAAAAATCTTTTATTTCTTCAAACCGGATGAAGGTTAGCTTCGTCTAAACTATGTGAGAGGGTGACACTATGAATGGACTAAAACAATTGGCGGTGACAGACGAAAGTATGCTGGACGAGAGAGAGCAGATAATTGATCAATTAATGCATGAATATAGCGATGATATCCTGCATCTCGTATATACATATGTTAAAAACCGAGCTACAGCAGAAGATTTAACGCAAGAGATATTTATAAAGTGCTATGAAAAGTTAAATCAGTTTAATCAGCAGGCAACAATAAAGACTTGGGTATATCGTATTGCTAGTAATCATTGTAAGGATTATTTAAGAAGCTGGCATTATCGAAAAATAACGCTTAGCGATAAAATTTTGGATTATATCCCTTCAAAATCAAAACAGATTGAAGAGGAAATTATCAAAAATAGTGAAGAAGATATCTTAACTAATGCTGTCATGAATTTACCTCTAAAGTACAGAGAAGTCGTATTTCTGCATTATTATGAAGAACTGTCTTTAAGAGAAATAAGCAAGATTACTACAGTAAATATAAATACATTAAAAACGAGATTAAAGCGTGCGAAAGAATTACTAAAAGACAAGATGATAGAGGAGGTTTAGGAGATGAATGATCCATTTATGAACCTGAAGAGTTCGATGAAAAAATCAATTTTTAAGGATCTTTCTTTTTCAAATGAAAGAAAAAGTGCCGTGAAAGAAGCCATTCGTACGAATCAACAATCACAATTTGATAATTGGAATAGCGAAACCATTATAGCTATATTAGAATCTGTTCAGCATGAATCAAAGGATGGCTACAATATTTCCATCCAACTTTTTCAAAAAAACGAACGTACTTTCCAAAAAAATGAAGGGCAGCTTTATACACTTCTACATCTATTAGAAAATAAAGAAATTCTTACTTCTAATTGGATTAATAAAAAGAAATATTACTCCTTAAATTCCAAAGGAAAAAAATACTTAGCTACTTATAAAGAAGATATCTCAAAACAAGAGATATCCCTTAAACACTTAATAAAGGAGGCATCCTTATGAGTTCTCCCAAATTTGAAGAATTTTTAAGTAAAGTTACTTCCAAAGTGAAATCTAAGGAAGCACACACCATGATAAAAAAAGAGCTTACTCATCATCTGCAAGAGTTAAGTCAATCTTACAAAAAAAGAGGATTTTCTGAGGAGGATTCAGATGAAAAGGCCATTCAAGAAATGGGAAATCCTTTTACCATCGGAGAGAAATTAAATCCCCTTCATAAGCCAAAAATGGATTGGGTTCTTATTGTTTTATTTGTTATTTTTGCTAGTATTAGTTTTCTTCCGTTAGTTGGTGGAATTCCCGAAGTTTCCTTATCAAGCACCTATTTTATGGAGCGACAGGCTATCTGGTACTGCCTAGCTGTTCCTGTAATTATTGTGTTCCTTTTCTTTGATTACCAAAAAATAATGAACTGGTGGATGTACTTTTATGCTATCGGCTTGTTGATCCATTTATATCTCCATTTATTTGGATATATGGTCAACGGAGCAAAAAAGTGGGTTTCACTTTCAGGCCTCACGGTCGATGGCACTATAATGAGCTTATTTTTCTTTTTTCTTGCTTGGGCGGGAATTTTTAACAAAATGAATGAGTTTCGTAGTTGGAAAAAACAAGGTTTTCTTCTTGTTTTATTTTGGATTCCCATCTTGCTCTACATGATGGTGCCAGACTTTATGGTTGGTATCATTTACTTCTTCTGTTTACTAGGAATGTTTACTTTTGCCCGAGTTCATAAGAAATTAGCTATCAAACTAGTCGTAACTAATCTAATGGCTGGTGCCATCTTCGTAATTATGATCATCATGACCTCACGCCAAAGTTATTTGTTTACTAGATTATCTGCTTTTATAAACCCAGATGCCGACCCAAATGGAACAGGGTATATGTATATGGCGATTAGGAGTGTCCTTGCAGAAGCGGGATGGTTCGGTAACGGACTTTATAATGATTTGAATTTTCAATTGTTACCAGAATCACATACAGATTTTGCTTTCCCCTTCCTCGTCTATTCCCTTGGTTGGGCATTCGGAATCGTTCTTTGTTTGATCCTACTGATATTTATTTCAAGAATCTCAAAAAATGCGTTTAAAACAAAGGACCTTTATGGGAGGTTGATCGTAATTGGTGGTGCTGCATTATTTGCCGTTCCTACTACTTGGAACATCTTGATGGGCTTTGGAATCGTGCCAATCATAGAAGTTTCCCTGCCGTTTATTAGTTATGGAGGAAGTGCGATCCTCTTTTACGCTGCTGTTTTAGGACTCATTTTAAATGTTTATCGAAGAAAGGATATTGTAGAACCCACGATAGCAGATTTTTAAGTAATGCATCATTAGTAATAATTTATAAAGGAAAGTAGTAATTTTAAATTCTATAAGAATAGATATTAAAATTTAAAGTCAAAAATCTAAATGGTGATAAAAAGGGCGATAGCTAATTAAAAGCTGTCGCCTTTCCCTTATTGAAGTGCCGGTGCTTTGGTGAAGGAAGAAATAATTGGGTTTATTAATGAGATCAAATTTAGTTATTCCATTAAACCAGCT
>NZ_JBALNX010000148.1:0-6312 GCF_036962035.1 Bacillus sp. JJ1773 | reverse complement strand
ATGGAATAAGGCTTATTAAACTAAATAACGAGAGTTAAAGATGAACATAATAATAAACATAAAATGTGGGTACGAATAAAATTTGTATCTTTTTTACCTACTTAATCAAAAAGGAATGAAAAAATGAGCTACGATAATAGTATATGGTCTGTAAATAAAACTTCATTTGAGAATGAATTTTTTAACCAGGAGAATATTAAGTGGGAAAATGATGGAATTATCTTCAATGGTGGAAGTTGGCAAATTATGATAAGTAATCCACATGAAGTAATGGCAGAAGATATCCCAGAAGAAGTCTTCGGTGAACTACCAGGGATTAGCTATTTTACAGAGCTTATTTTAGAACCTATAGGGGCACCTAAACGAGCTTTTCAGATACTAAAGAAGATATCTAAAATTCTAGCTCAATCTTCCCATGGAGTAATATTTGATGAACAGGAGGGTACCATCTCATCCCCATCTGGTGTAAAAAGACTGGAAAATGTTTTGGTAAAAGAAGACCCAAGCTTTCTTCAAATGACATGGTGGTTCATCGATGATAATACGTTTAAAAAGACAGGATTTGAAGCACTTTTAAATTTAATTGAATCTACTATGCCTGAAGCTATGCCTAGAAGATACGGACTTTATGAGCCGCCACAATTTAAAATATCCGATAAGGGAAAAGAACATTTTATTGAGTTTATTTCTGCAAGTTTACATGAAGGGGTAGTTTGGTATCCAAGTAAACCTTTCACTGATGTACATATTGGAATTCCTGATAAAGTGGGTCCGACGCGTGAAGGATTTAGATCATGTTATATTTCGATAGACTTTTTGGAAGAAGTGATGGTCCAACCGGGATGGCCATTAGAAATAAAGAGATTTTGGCTGAAAACTTCCGAATTGTTAAATTCTTTTTACGGTGAGGTTAGAAGGGGTTGGAGTCCAGTATCTGCTTGGTGGTGGAGGGGACTACCTAAAAAGTTAGGAAATGCTGCAATTTTAGGAAAGCCCTATATCGATTTATGGCCGGATTTTGTCAATAAAGCTAAACAAACCGAAAATGGTTTGTTTTATATTGAAAATATAAAACAAGATTATCAGGATCTCCATTCAATTATCACAGAAATACCAGAGGACATTGTACAACCCAAGAATAAGCAAAAACACTCAAGAAATTGGCCTTTTGAGGGACCATTTTTAAAATATAAATAATGATGAACTATATAATCACTATATATTGAGTAAAACAGAGTGGGCGAAAAAACATTAAAGTATGTTTTGTTATTCCATTAAAGAAGATCGCTTTTTTTCGTTATAGGGCCAGATTGTGGAGTAACTCATTGTACAGTAATATGAAATAGTTATTGTTAGCGGTTAAAATCAGAAGGTATTTTCATATATCTAACGAATTAGTTTTTTAGGAATTTCTTCTTTCTTACCATCAATCATTGATCAAACAATATCCTAAATATTTAAATGAGGTGAAATCGTGTCGCAGGTGAGAATTCGATGTACAGGTTTAATTATCGAACATAACTCTGTACTTTTAGTTGAATATGATCATAATGGGATTCATTATAATTTACCTGGTGGAGGACTAGAACCTGGTGAAACTATAATTGAGGGCGTTGCAAGAGAAGTTTTAGAAGAAACCACAGCTCAAGTGGAGGTTGGACCGTTAGCATTAATTTATGAGTTTGCTCCTCATAAACAGTCTGGTGATTATAACCTTAATGAGCAACACGCATTACAACTCATTTTTGAATGTAAAATAAAGAATAATTCAATGCCACGATTACCCGAATTTCCTGACCCAAACCAATCGGCGGTCAAGTGGGTTCCTATAGAGGAACTAGACTCCATTTTACTGATACCAAATATTTACCAACAAGTCAAAAACTATGTTAAGAGCAAAAGGAGCATCGACTTAATTGAGGATTATAGGTTAGACAGACTCCGTTTAGAATTAAATTGATTCATATTGCCAATTAATATTAGGGTGCAACCATCTACAAGGAGAAGTGCATCTTTATTTGATTAAGGACTATTTGAGTCAAAATTATTGACAAAAATAGTCCTAAAAAAACTAGAAAATAGCGGGAGCATTCAACCATATAGTGGTTAATAGGAGAAAGGCTGCTTAAATAGCAGACCTATACATATTAATTTATTTTTCTAATTTGTATTACATTAATTTTTGGGGGATACGATTCTAAGATACTTTTATACCAAATTTTTACCTTATCACCGTTTTTGATACCTTTAAATGGGATCTTAAACTCCGCGCCACTTAAAATAGACACAGGTTCAAACTTCAAGGTAGTTGAAAAATCTGTATTTAAGATTTTTTTTAAATCTGACTGTTTAAGTTTTTCTTCTTTTATAAAATAAACAACCCCTTCGTATTTAATAATATACCCAACTGAACTTGCTGCGTCCTTGCTGGCTATAGTATTAAGAATTTCCCCCGAAAACCATAAACCAGCTAGGAAAAACACCAATATACCAATTTTAATAATAGATTTGGGAAAATTCTTTATCATAAAATCCTCCATTATATAAAATAATTTATTTTTCCTTTCTGTTTACGCTATTTCCTTGTACTCTAATAAAGGACTAAGCTTTTGAAGAATTTTATACGCCTTATCATTAATTTATATAAGTTACTCTTAGTCTTTTCTATACATATAGCAGAATCCCTTTCTTGGTATTCCGCTCAAAGAACCTTTACTTAACAATTATTACTAGAAACACTTGATGTTTATGCAACACATATGATTAATAACGGTGCGCCACTTGAAGTAATTCAGAGCTTGCTTGGTCATGAGAAGAGTGAGACCACTAAAATATATGCTCAGTTAAGCGGATAATTGAGACACGATTTTTATAGTAAATATTTTTGAAAGCTATTTAAATTAAACTTTAGCTGAAATTGAGTCACGCATATAAAAATAAGTGTCTTTTTATTATCGGGCCAGATTGTGGAATAACTCTTTATAAGGAAATTGGATATCTATGTTAAATCTATGGAGAAGATTGTGGAGAATTGTACTTAAGCTAACGGTTCAGTTTAGCTGCATAAAAATGAGACAAAGAAGGGAAATAATCCCCTGTTGCAGTATTCAGTATGTAACATATTGAAAGGGATGAGAGTATGAGACAAATTATTGCAATGGGTGGCGGTGGTTTTTCTATGGAACCCGAAAATCTTTTACTTGACCAGTATATTGTAGCTCAAGTTAAAAAAGATTTACCAAAGGTATGTTTTGTTCCAACTGCTAGTGGAGACCAAACAAATTATATTGAAAGATTCTATAAAGCATTTAAGACTCTTCCTTGCCAACCATCTCACTTATCTTTATTTGAACCAGAATTTAAAGACTTAGAAAAATATGTTCTTGAGCAAGATGTTATATATGTCGGTGGAGGCAACACCAAAAACATGCTTCTTTTGTGGAAGGAATGGGGATTAGATAACGCTTTGAAAAAAGCATATGAAAAAGGAGCTATACTTACTGGACTAAGTGCTGGTTCAATTTGTTGGTTCGAAGAAGGATTAACTGATCCATTAAATGCACCTTTATATAAGCTAGATTGTTTAGGCTACTTGAAGGGCAGTAATTGTCCTCATTATGATGGAGAGAATAAAAGGAAGCCCTCATATCACCAATTAATCTCAGAAGGAAAAATAAAAGAAGGTTATGCAGTTGATGACGGTGTGGCTCTTCACTTTATTAATGAAACACTAAAAATTACTGTTGGTTCAAGACCAAAGGCAAAGGCATACTATGTTAAATATGTAGATAGAAAAATTATTGAAACCGAGATTAATACAATTTTTTTAGATGATTTATTAGGGTCCAAATTAAACTAAAAAGAGCGTTATAATGTAGCTCCTTCGAATTCTTCACTATTCAACAAAAGAGCGCTAATCCGGAATAAATGGCGCCATTTTTTATGTATCGAGTCAGAAGTAAATTTAAAAGGGAATATGGATAGAAATAGGGAATTTATATTTAATGAAATTTCAAAAGTTCGGTGGACAGGAGGAATAAGTAATTGAGAAAAGGTCTATTAAGTATTTCTTTACTTATTATTTTACTTATTGCGGGTTGTTCTCAGGATAACAAAGAAAAAGCTAACGTTAATACAAATGAGGGTGTTTCTGAAGAAAATCAACAATGGGATATTTCTACAGAGTTTGAAACACCAACTGGGGATAAATTGATTGGACAAAAGAATAAAGTCGGAATAATTGGGGGCGTGATTAAAGCCGGGGATATAGAAAAATGGTTGTGGCATCTCTGGGGAGATGAACAAACTATAAAAAGTGGCAATTTTAAAGTGGTAGCTGTCAACAAAGATACAGGAGAAAAAGAAATGGTTTTAACAACAGATGCCGGCACTGCTAATGAAAGAAAAGTTTGGAGTTATGGGCAATTAGTTTACAGTCCTAATGGAGTAAGGGGTTCAGATAGCTCAATACCTTCCAATTTATCATTTTCCAAAGCAGGGATATGGCGTTTAGAAGTCTTTATCGGTAACAAACATTTTGGTTCAATTGTTGTCGATGTAAAGTAGAAAATTGTTAACCCTTTAAGCAACAATCGGGCGCTTTTCTGTAACAAGGAACAGCGCTTATTTTCATTATAGGGCCATTTAATGGTGGAAGAATATCAAGAAAAATTGAATACTTATGGTAATGATAATATGGTGTTTGTGAAAGATTGTGCTTAAACTAACGGGGCAGGAAAGTGTAAAAAGCAGTAGTTTCTTTTGGTAATATTAAAGGGGGATGGATATGTTTTTCTTTAATAAAGAAGATGTTTATATAGGATTTTCAATGGAAGAATTTTCAAAGGTAAGAGCAATTTTAAAAAGAGAAGGCATTAAATATACCTATAAAGTTGTTGATCCTTCAGGAAAATGGTTGGGACCTGGTACATCAAGGGGAAACTTTGGAAGTTTTGGAATGAACAAGAATTATGAACAACAATATGTTGTTTCTGTTAGAAAAAAAGACGCAGAGAATGCAAAATATTTTGTTCATAGTGTTTTGCATTCATAAGTTTTATTTCAC
This sequence comes from Bacillus sp. JJ1773, assembly GCF_036962035.1. Lineage (NCBI taxonomy): Bacteria > Bacillati > Bacillota > Bacilli > Caryophanales > Bacillaceae > Bacillus > Bacillus sp. JJ1773. The sequence continues at coordinate 1,247 of NZ_JBALNX010000148.1, read as the reverse complement.
TCACGGGGGCTTTACTTCAATAACAATATTCAACAAACGGGCGCTTTTCTGAAAAATGGAAAGCGTCTTTCTTCATGAAAAGGGCCAATTTATGGAGGAAGAATATCAAGAAAAATTGAATACTTAAGTAATGATATTATGGTGTTTGTGAAAGATTATACTCAAACTATCGGGCAGATTAAATCAATTAGGATTGTCAGAATTTATTTGAAAAGACGAGTAATTATTACTAAGATAAATAAACAAAAAGATATTATTTTAATTATACTTTATATCTAGAAAGGGGGATTTATGTTGAGTAAATTAAGAGTTGCTTTATTACATTTATTACCAATTGCTGGTGATATTAAAAAAAAACAAAATCTTATTGAAAAAGCAGTTAAACAAGCAGCGGATCAAAAAGTAGACTGGATTATTACTCCAGAATTAGCCGTTAGTGGCTGGCAATTTTCACAAAAGATTGGAACTAAGTGGATTAAGCAGCAACCCGATGAATGGATGAGCAATTTTTTATCTTTGGTTAAATCTTTGAATACTTATGTATTACTTGGTTGTCCTGAAAGGTCAGAAAATGGAGAACTTTATAATTCAGTATTTGTTATAAACAGAGATGGAAAGTTAATAGGAAAACAAAGGAAGATCACGAGTATTATAGATGACTGGTCTACATCTGGTGATTTCATTGAACCAATAGATATGGGGAATGTTAAAATTGGTGTTTTAATATGTGCAGATGCCTATACTAAAAATATTGCAGATACATTATTGGTAAAAGGAGCCGAGATCCTAGTTGCCCCTTCAGCCTGGGGTCCAGGGTTATTCGGACCAAACGGTGAGTGGGAACAAAGATCCATAGATACTGGACTATGCTTATTTGTTTGTAATCGTACTGGAGAAGATAAGTCAGTTACCTTTTGGGAAGCTGAAAGTCTGATTATTAAGAATGGTAAACGCCTCCTTTCGCATAAATCCAAACAATCAGCAATTTTAACTTTTGATTGGGATTTAGAAAGTATGGATTTAATTTGTTCAGACTTTGATATTGAATATATATCTTAGTAACGAAGATTGTGGAGCAAACAGGAACGCTTTTTCACTCACAGAGCAGTTTAATATAATAAGCGATGGGTGTAGACGTAATACTAAAACAACCAAAGAATTGTATAAAAGGATACGGTTATATAGAACTAAAAAACAAGAAATAGGCATTGTCTTATTCAACAAACATGGGCTATTCTTCAAGAAGG
>NZ_JBALNX010000147.1:0-1717 GCF_036962035.1 Bacillus sp. JJ1773 | reverse complement strand
TTAATGGAAAAATGGATACAGGAAAAAGATAATATTAAAGATTATTTGGGGATATTGGGGGATAAGGTACTTAAGAAAGGATCAATAGAATATGCTCTTGAAATTTACATACAAAACTTCAACAACGATTCATCATATTTGAATTACTGTAGATTAATAAATTTATTTGAAAAAACCAAAGAAACAGCCCTAAGTGAAAAACTGATTAAAGATATGTACAAGAAATATCCTAATTCTTTGTGGTGTGAAAGTAAATTAGAAGAGTTAGGTTAAAAAAGTCTGGCGAAAAAATTATGTAAATGTAAAGTAATTCTTTCCTTTAATAACTTGAATATACTAAGGCTTGTATTGATAGTATTCGAAAATATATGATGAAATATCAATATGAGATTCGTCGGAGGATTTAGATAAGTGTTTATATAGTGATAAATTCAATGGGAGCAGTTGGGCCAGTAACAAACTCTGTTGCATACTATGCTGCTATCCCTGTATCTTTTACGAATTTAGAGGAAATACATAATTTCTCAAAGGAATTTAGTATCTTTGATTCATCAAATGGAAAGAGAAATTAAAATAATTGGGTGTTGAATACTATTAAAAATTGAAGTTATAGATAAAATTAAAGACCTGTAGATGAAATATTTACACCAGGGAAATTTTAAAATGATGACTATTCACTAATAATTCGTGTGGAGAGTAATAAACTTTTATTATATAAGGATACCTTTATACATCATTATGGAAGTGTATCATGGAGAGAGAATCCTCCAGGGTATAGTGAGTTATTATCAGAAAATGAAAAGGATCTTTGGATAAGTGGAGAACAATTATAAAACAACGAATTGATATGAAAAATTGTATAGTGTCAACAATCGGTGGCATAGAATTTTCCTCATAATGCGAGAAATTGTCTGTTTGCTTACCTATAGACCACGCTTGTTTAGCGTTTTTGCAATTTTAATACTCCATATAGTTGTTTCAATTCGAGATGAGTTTGAAATATTTATTGTGATAGTTTTTCATGCTTTTTGGGCGGCACTTTTGGGTAGATGTGGTCATTTTAAATAACCACTTATAGAACCCCTAGGTTTTGCACACCTTTTCCACTCGGTATTCGGAGCAATGATAGTGAATAAATTCGAATTTTACCAGGGTTTTTCGTGAAGTAATGCATCGCCTTTTTTAGAATTTCATTTTTCTCCCTAAGATCACGTAATTGTTTTTGTAATGCCTTCAGCTCAGCCTTTAGGGTAGGATAACGTTTAAACAGCATTTACTTCAGATTGCTCTCTGTATTTTATTCTAACTGTTTTAAGGTATTCGTTTCACATTATTTTCCTGAGCTACTTGTGCTACTAGTTTATTGTTCACTTGAATATATTTTACCCTTTCTTTTTTAAAAGTTTTATCGTAACGTTTTCGTTTTTTAGCCAAATAGATACCTTATTATTGATATATTTTTATTATATCAATCTGTGTCACTTTAATATCTAGCACCAACTCTACTAACAAGGAGTACAAGAAAAACAGTTAATTGTATCTAATATAATAAAACAAAAACAATATTAAATAAATGCAGAAAAATAATTATTGATTATGTGAGTAAAAGTGACACTAATAACAAAATAATCTGTAACAGATCAAAAATATTTTATAAATTAGATATCTACTTACATTGTAATTTAAAATTAATAATATTATTTTGAGGGGATAGCAA